>CAXBKI010000634.1:0-2043 GCA_963975955.1 uncultured Devosia sp. | reverse complement strand
CAATGGGCGCCGCGTCGAGACGCTGGTCGACGGCGGCGATCAATGCATCCTTCTGCGCCAGGCGCTCGAGCTGCCAGAAGCCGAGCCAGGTGCAGGTCACCGCCAGCGCCAGCATGAGCACCACGAAGGTGCCCGTCATGATCCGGCCGAGCGGGCGAGGCTGGTTCATTGGTGCCCCTCATGGGCGTCGTTGTGATATTGCAGGGCCACCAGCACGCCCTTGAACGGCGGCAGCAGCGCCAGGGACAGGATGATGGTGGCCGGGATCCACAGCATCAGGTGAACATAGGGCGGCAGCGTGAACAGCGCCCCCACCACCAGGGCCATGATGATGATGATCGGCGCCACCAGGAAAATCACGAAGATCGCCGGACCGTCGCCGCTATCGGCAAATGACAGGTCGAGACCGCAGACCGTGCAGCTCGGCGCGATCTTGAGGTAACCCCGGAACAGCTTTCCCTCACCGCAGCGCGGACAGCGGCAGAGCAGGCCGGCGGTTATCGGAGATGGCTGGGTCAAAACGGTCCTCCCAAACAATTCGGGCTTGTTGCTGCGCCCCGTGCAATCACTCGCGTGAACGCTAGTGGTGGATGGCTACACCCCAGCTGCCCCAGATATAGACCGAGGCGAACAGGAACAGCCAGACCACGTCCACAAAGTGCCAGTACCAGGCAGCGAACTCGAAGCCGAGGTGGCTTTCGGGCGTGAACTGCTGGCGTTCGGCGCGGACCAGGCACACGGCCAGGAAGATGGTGCCGATGAACACATGGAAACCGTGGAAGCCGGTGGCCATGAAGAAGGTGGCGCCATACATCATGCCGCCAAAGGAGAAGCCGGCTTCGGTGTATTCCAGGATCTGCACGCAGGAGAACAGCGCGCCCAGGGCGATGGTCAGGATCAGGCCCCAGCGCAGGCCCTTGCGGTCGCCTTCGAGCAGGGCGTGGTGCGCCCAGGTGACGGTGGTGCCCGAGGTCAGCAGGATCAGCGTGTTGAACAGGGGCAGGTGGAAGGGGTCGAACAGTTCCACGCCCATTGGTGGCCAGACGCCACCCGTCGCTTCGACGCGGGCATATTGTTCGACGTCATCGAGGCGGAAGAAGCCATCGAAATAGGCCCAGAACCAGGCCACGAAGAACATCACCTCGGAGGCGATGAACAGCAGCATGCCATAGCGGTGATGCATCTGGACGACGGGGGTGTGGTCACCCGCGCGGGCTTCCTTGACCACATCGCTCCACCACGCATACATCGTATAGAGCACGCCGACCAGGCCGATGAAGAACACCCATGGCGTCCAGTGGTGCATCCAGAAGACGCCGCCCATGGCCATGATGAGCGTCGCGACCGAGCCGACAAACGGCCACGGGCTCGGTTCGACCATGTGATAGTCGTGGTTCTTGGCAATTCCAGCCATGGTCAGCTTCCCTCGGTTTCTGAAGCGTAGAAGGTGTAAGAGAGGGTAATCTCTTTGATGGTGTCGAGCTCTTGGTTACCGTCGAGCTCGGGGTCGATAAAGAAGACGATCGGCATGTCCACGGTTTCGCCGGGCTGCAGCGTCTGCTCGGTGAAGCAGAAGCATTCGATCTTGTTGAAATAGACGCCTGCCCGTTCCGGCGAGACGTTGAAGATCGCCTGACCGGTAATGGGCTTGTCCGAATAATTGGTGGCCACGAAGTTGACCGTGTCGACGGCGCCGATCTTGTCGGTGACGGGCTTGGCCGGCGTCACCCTCCAGGCCAGGTCGTTGGACACGTTGGAGTCGAACCGCACCTTCATCTGCCGGGCAATGACGCCCTTGGGGTTTTCGGTGGCCGTCTGCGTCGTGCCGCCAAAGCCGGTGGCCTGGCAGAACATCTGGTAGAGCGGTACGGAGGCATAGGCGGCCCCCACCATGCCGGCGGCAAGGGCGAGGCCGAACAGCGCCGTGCGGCTATTGCGCTTGCTGGCATTGGCGGCGGAATAGGTGTGATCGGTCATCAGAGTGCCCTGTCAAACAGCGCGGGCCCCATCTTGACGATGGTCAGCACGTAGAAGGGGGCGGCA
>CAXBKI010000633.1:0-2052 GCA_963975955.1 uncultured Devosia sp. | reverse complement strand
CCGCTCGGACGCCAGCGTTACGTTCCCGGCAAAAAGCAAAACCCCATCCGTCGCCGCAGCGTCGGATGGGGTTCTTGCTGGCGCCGCTGCCCTGTCAGGCAGCGTAGGTGTTGGCCAATGGCTCTGTCAGAATGGCGTAGAGCCGGGCCGGATCATCGGTGCGCCGCAAGGCGTCCACTACAGATTCGGTGCGCAACAGCCGGGCGATGCGCGACAGGGCCTTGAGGTGATCGGCGCCGGCGCCGGTGGGTGCCAGCAGCATGACCACCAGATCGACAGGCTGGTCATCAACCGAGTCGAACTCGATAGCGTGTTCCAGCCGGGCGAACAGCGCGGTAACGCCGTTGAGCCCGGCCAGCTTGCCGTGGGGAATCGCAATGCCATTGCCGAGCCCGGTCGAGCCGAGGGCCTCGCGTCCAACAATGGCGTTGAGGATCTCGGCTTGCGGGTGCCCGGTCAGTTCAGCGGCACGGGTGGCAAGGTCTTCGAATAACTGGCGTTTTGCTGTTAACTCAGTGCAATATAGCACCGCGCGCCCAGCCAGAATATCGGCCAATTCCATTCAACTTGCCTTGACATCATTTACATAAATGTGGCGCAGGAGCCGATCAATTTGCTCCCAGGGCCGGATCAATCCAGCCTATATTGCCATCGGTGCGGCGGTAGACCACATTCAGCCCGCCATGTCCAGCATGACGGAACATCACCACCTGAGCGCCCGTCAGGTCGAGCTCCATGACGGCCTCCTCGACACTGAGCTGGCGCAGGCTCTTGGTGCTCTCGGCAATCACGGGCGGAGCATAGTCGGCGTCGAGCTCATCGAACTGGCTGCCGGAATCCAGAACCGTATATTGCGCGGTCGTATCTTCGCTGCTGCCACGGCGGATCTGCTTGAGCTTGCGGTTATAGCGACGCAGGCGTTTCTCGATATTGATGGCCATGACCTCGTAGGCCGCCGTGGGTTCGCCGCCCTGGGCGCTGGCCTGCAGGGTAGCCCCCGAATCGAGGTGAACCACACAATCGGCGCGGAAGCCGATCCCGTCAGGGGTGAGGGTGAGATGCCCGTCATAGCCGCCATCGAAATATTTTCCGACGACGTCAGCAAAATGCTCCTCGGCCTTGCCGCGAAGCGCATCACCGACATCCATGTTCTTTCCCGAAACGCGTAAAGTCATGGCTTTTCTTTCCTTCTTGTCGTGGTTCGACGTCAGGATCTCCGAAAGCCGTTCCCAGTTTTCGGGATCACGCCTGCCGCCTGCCTTTTGGATATGGGTGGGCGACGGCATAATGCTAGACCTGCCGCCCCTGCCCGGCAATGCGCAAGTCCGGCTCGTGGTTGGTTTATCCTTTGGACTCGGCCCGAAAATGGCCTTAACTTGCGCGAGCGGTTTGGCGGGGCGCAGGCGATTCAAGCCATCTGCTGGGCGTTTTTCATCTTGCGGCGACGCATTACTGATGAGGGGATGTTCATGCCCTCGCGATATTTGGCGACGGTGCGCCGGGCGACATCTATGCCCTGTTCCTGCTTGAGCAGGTCGGCAATGGTGTCATCGCTGAGCACAGCGGTAACCTGCTCGGCCTCAATGAGCTGCTTGATGCGGTGCCGTACCGCTTCGGCAGAGTGTTCACCGCCCCCATCGCTGGAAGCGATGGCCGTGGTGAAAAAGTACTTCATTTCGTAAAGCCCGCGCGGCGTAGCCATATATTTGTTGGCCGTCACGCGGCTGACGGTGGATTCGTGCATGTCGATGGCTTCTGCCACCATGCGCAAGGTCATCGGCTTGAGATGGGCTATGCCGTGCGTGAGAAAGCCATCCTGCTGGCGGACGATCTCGGCAGAGACCTTGAGAATGGTCTGGGCGCGCTGGTCAAGGCTTTTGGTGAGCCAGTTGGCAGTGGCCAGGCAATCGGACAGAAAGCTCTTCTCCCCGGCGCCCCGGGCCTTCCTGGTGACGGTGGCGTAGTAGACGCGGTTGACCAGAACGCGCGGCAGCACTTCGGCATTGAGCTCGATCTGCCAGGCCCCATCGGGACCGCGCCGCACAAAGACGT
>CAXBKI010000632.1:0-2052 GCA_963975955.1 uncultured Devosia sp. | reverse complement strand
GATCTTTTCCATCGCCCCGGTCGCCTGGCTCATCACCGCGCCACCCTCTTCGGCGGTCAGCGACACCGATTGCGACTTGAGGCTGGCCTCGCCCGACTTGTTGGCATTGGCCAGCACCGTGGCCGCCAATTGCTCCATCGTTGCCGAGGTTTCTTCGATCGTTGCCGCCTGCTTGGTGGTGCGCTCGCTCAGATCATTGGCGCCGGCCAGGATTTCCCCGGTCGCGGTACGCAGCGACTGCGAGGTGTTCTTGAGCCGGTTGACCACGTCGGTCAGCCGATCGGCCACCGCATTGGTATCGGCCTGCAGATGGGCGAAGGCGCCGTGGTAATTGCCTTCCATCCGTTCGGTCAGGTCGGTATTGGCCAGGGCCTTGAGCACCCGGCCGGTTTCATTCAGGCCGCCCTCGACCGTCTTGACCAGGCTGTTGACGCTGCCGGCCAGTCCATTGAGCTCGGCGTCGGGGAACTCGGCCGTCACCCGCTTGGAGAAGTCGCCGGCAATCGCTGAATCCACCACCACGCCGAAGGCGCTCTGCAATTCGCTCATCATCGTGCGGCGCTGCTGCTCGTCGGCAACGATCCGCGCCGCCTCCGCTTCCGTCATCTGGCTCACCTTGAGCCCCTGCTCACGGAACACTTCCACTGAGCGGGCCATGTCGCCGATCTCGTCGCGACGCTCCATGCCCTGGGGAATCACGTCGAAATCACTTGCAGCGATGCGCACCATGTCACTGTTGAGCCGGGCGATGGGCTTGCTGATCGAGCGCGCAATCATGATGCCGATCAACAGCAGCAGCAGCGTTACGCCGAAGGCAATGGCGCCGCTGATCATGGCGGCCTCGGCAAAGATCGCGTCGACCTGGGTGGTCAGTACGCCCGAAGCAATGGTCCAGCCCCATGGTTCAAATGCCTGGGCGTAGCTGATCTTGTCGAACTCGCCGCCATCGGGGGATTTGAACAGATAGGTCACGAATGTCGAGCCATTGGCCTTGGCGTTGGTGACCATTTCCTTGATGTAGAGCTTGCCGCGTCCGTCCTGCTCGATGGACCGGTCACTGCCCTGCTTTTCGGGCTTGGTCGGATGCATCAGCATGACCATGTCGAACGTATCGATGAAGACGTATTCCTTGCCCTGATAGCGGAAACCGCGCAGTGACTCGAGTGCAAGCGACTTGGCTTCCTCTTCGGTGAACTCTCCCGCCTGGAAACGGTCGTAATAGTTCTGGGCGATGCTGGTCGCCCCCTCCACCACGCTCTGCAGCTCAGTGCGTTTGAACGCGTCCAGGTTCTCCCGCAGGGTGTAGAGTTGATACGCCAGCACGCTTGCAAAGCCGATGGCGAAGACAATGATCAGGGCATAAAGGCGACGGGCAATGCTGCCGGTGAACAACTGCGTCAATTTCGATCTTCCTCAATGTTGTCAGGATGCCTATCGAATTCGCATTCGGCACAAGGCCAACTTGTCTGGGGATCGATAAATACATCTTTAGCGCACATTTGACCTTCGCGCTTAAGGTTCGGTAAACCTAAGGCCCATAATCGAAAAATACCTGCCAGCGGCACCCATTTCGTCTTCGGGCTGGCCAGCTCGATCAGAACTCGGACCATTCCTGGGCGACCGCTGCATTGCCCTGGCTGAGATAGGAGCGGGCTGCCGAGCGCACCTTGTCCGCGGCCCCCAGCGGTGCCGCAGGCCTCCACCACCCGATCGAGCTCACTTGCCTGGGCTTCGGTCTGCTCGATCGCGGCATTGGTCTGTTCCACCAGCGCCGCATTGTGCTGGGTCATCTCATCCATGGCACGAACCGCGACTGAAACCTCGTCAATGGCCGAGGCCTGATCGCGGCTGGCCTTGGCGATCGATTGCATCAAAACCGCGTTCTCGTTGACCGCGTCCAGCATGGCCGCCAATTGGTCGGCAGCATCGGACACCAGCCTGGATCCGCCATCGACCTCGGTGGCGGATTGTTCAATCAGCGCCTTGACGTCGGCCGAGGCCGAGGCTGCCGACTGCGCCAGGCGCCGCACTTCCACCGCCACCACGGCAAAG
>CAXBKI010000631.1:0-2053 GCA_963975955.1 uncultured Devosia sp. | reverse complement strand
TATCGGCTCTTCACCGTCATAGGCCAGCATGAGCACGATGGACTCGGCCATGGTCTGGTTGAGACGGGAAAAGAACTCGCGGTTGAGGTAGGGGCGGCCCCATTTCCGAGCCCCTGTGTCCTCGTAGAAATCATAAAAGGCATCCCAGTGATGCTCCTTGAGATCCCCTCCGGAAAGCCATTTGACGGTGAGGCCGTCCATAAGCGCATCGCGGCGCTCGCGACGGATCATCTTGCGCTTGCGGGATGACAAGGTGTCCAGGAAGTCGTCGAAGCTGTCGTAACCATCATTGTGCCAGTGGAACTGGGTAGCGACACGCTTGAGCCATCCGTCGGCTTCTATCTGGTTTGCTTCGGCTTCAGGCACGAATGTGGCATGCACCGACGAGGCGTGCCGCTGGCTCGCCAATTGCTGGGCCGTGGAGAGCAAGGCAGCATGAATTGCGGGGTCACCGGAGGGCACCAGCAACTTTGGGGCAGTCGCCGGGGTGAAGGGTACCGAACACTGCAATTTGGGGTAGTAGGCGCCGCCAGCGCGTTCCAGCGCGTCGGCCCAACCATGGTCGAAGACATATTCGCCCATGGAATGGGATTTGAGAAACAGCGGCATCAGACCGATCGGGGTGTCACTCGCATCGCTGAGCACTATGTGCTGAGGCTGCCAGCCGGTGCGGGCCGTCGCGCAACCGGATTCCTCGAGGGCCAGAAAAAAGGCATGGTCGAGAAAAGGGTTGTCGACCTTGCCACCCGTTGACGGCACCAGCGCATTCCAAACGGCGGCGGGGATACCGCCCGTAGCGCTGTGGATGGTAGCGGTCAGTGTGGGGTGATCGTCCAAGAGGTATCCAGCAATGGTCAGCAGCTCAGATAGAAATAGGTCAGGTCGGTCAGGATTGTAAGGTCACGATCGCGACAGATAACGGAGATTTGCTGACTGCCAGCCGCGGGTCATCTGCCGACCTAATCAGGGTCGAAACCCTCGAATACGATCTGGTCGGCATGCTGCAGAGCCGCTCGAGCCGCATTCGCCGAGCGGACGGTCCAGGCGGTTACGGGCTTTCCCAATGCCCGCCAGAACTTGATTGCCGGCAGGTCGAGCGCCTGGTCATGACAGGAGATGAAATCGAACTTGGTCTCGTGCCAATGCAGCAGGTGACGCAGAGTATAGCGTTGGTCCTCGGTGAGACTGGAGTCCCACTCAGGCTTGTCATAGGCGTAGGTAATGATGCCGCGCGAGCCGGTGAACCCGAACTGGCGTATAGCGGTTAGTAGGTCGGGATCGAAGGATTCGACGGTTACCGGACCGGTGTAGGTGCTAAGGGCCTGGGCTACCGTGCGCGCCAGCAACTGAGTGCCAGCGGCATCACGCTGGCGCTTGAGCTCGATCTGGAGCAGGGTTCGACCGGCAATCTGGGTCAGGAAATCCATGAAACGTTGCGGGGTATCGCCAGCGGCGCTGCCGAGCAGCGGTGTGCCGGTGACCTGGGCCGCACTGGCATCTGCAATGGGGCCTTCAAGCCCGATCAATCGCTCCATGTCGTCATCATGAAACACCACTGCAACGCCATCGCTGGTCAGTTGCACATCACATTCGATGGCAAAATTGCCGGCGATGGCGGCCTCGAAGGCAGATGCGCTGTTTTCAATGATGCCCGCGGCCTTGTCGTGCAGGCCGCGGTGAGCAATGGGGCGGGGAAACAGTGCTTCAGTCATGCTGGTACTCGCGTCGTGGTTTGAGCGCCTCAAGTGACACTGGATTATGACGCAGGAGTAACAGTCAGACTTCGACGATAGCTTCGATCTCGACGGCGGCGCCGAAGGGCAGGGAGGCCACACCAAAGGCGGCGCGGGCATGCTTGCCCTTGTCGCCGAGAATGGCCACCAGCATGTTGGAACAGCCATTGGCCACCAGGTGCTGTTCGGTGAAGTCGGGGGTCGACGCCACCAATACGGTGATCTTGACGATGCGCTTGATCTCTTCGAGCGGAATGCCGGCGGTGTGCACGATGTGGGAGAGCACATTGAGCGCAGCCAGTTCGGCAGCGTTACCCCCC
>CAXBKI010000630.1:0-2057 GCA_963975955.1 uncultured Devosia sp. | reverse complement strand
CCAGCTCGGCGGCATCAATGCCCGCCGGCGCCGCGGCCGCGTCGAGCACCACGATCTTGCCGCCAATATAGATGCGCACCGTCGTGCCGCCGAACCAGGTCAGTTTCATCAGAGCTTTCCAGTCGCCAAATCCCGTCGCACCCTATAGGACGGCCACCCAGTGACAAGCACCAGTCGAGCCCACACTGGTGGACCACACCGCGTTAGCCCGGTAGACCTCATGGTGAGCCTGTCGAACCACGAGGTCGTGGCACGACGCGCGCGCAAATACGGAATGATCAAGTGACCGAAGAAACCCAGGACTACGCCAATCCGCTCGCCGCGATTCCGCCTGCCGGCAAGATCATGGGGCTGGATCTGGGCAGCAAGACCATTGGCGTCGCCATTTCCGACGGCATGCGCTATTCGGCCACCCCGCTCGAAACCATCAGGCGCACCAAGTTCACCGCCGACGCCATCCGCCTCGATGAACTCATCGCCCAGAACGCCATCGTCGCCATCATTCTGGGCCTGCCGCTCAACATGGACGGCTCGGAGGGCCCGCGCGTCCAGTCCACCCGCGCCTTTGCCCGCAGCCTGGCCCAGCGCATCACCCTGCCCATCGCCTTCTGGGACGAGCGTCTCTCCACCAGCGCCGTCACCCGCATGATGATCCAGGCCGACATGCGCCGCGACCGCCGCGCCGAAGTCGTCGACAAACTGGCCGCCAGCTATATCCTGCAGGGCGCGCTCGATCGCCTGCGCCGCCCCTAGCCAGGGCATTTGCGCCGGGGGAAAATTCAACAAACCGTTGAACCGCACGCGCCCCTCCGCTAAACCGCAGCAAATCATAGGGAATGGGAGCGCATGGCCCAAGCTCGCGCCAGCACAGCCGCCAATTCGTCCGCCGGTTCGTCAGGAGCGCAAAAGCCACCCCACGCTGAGCGGCAAGACCCAGATCAACCTGTTCTTCGAGCCCTCCACCCGGACCCAGGCCTCCTTCGAGATCGCCGGCAAGCGGCTGGGCGCCCTGGTGATGAACATGTCGGTAAAGACCAGCTCGGTCCCCAAGGGCGAAACCCTGATCGATACCGCCGCCACCCTCAACGCCATGCGCCCCGACGTCATCGTCGTGCGCCATTCGGCGGCCGGCGCGGTCGAACTGCTCAGCCAGAAAGTCGGCTGCGCGGTCATCAATGCCGGTGACGGCGCCCACGAGCACCCGACGCAGGCCCTGCTCGATGCCCTGACCATCCGCAACCACAAGGGCCGCATTTCGGGCCTGACGGTCGCCATCTGCGGCGATATCGCCAATTCCCGCGTCGTCCGCTCCAACCTCTTGCTGCTCGGCGCGCTCAATGTCCGCACCCGCGTCATTGCCCCGCGCAACCTGCTGCCCGCCGGCATCGAGAACCTGGCTACCGAGGTCTTCACCGACATGCGCGAGGGCCTGCAGGGCGCCGACGTGGTCATGATGCTGCGGCTGCAGCACGAGCGCGCCCAGGGCCGCATGATCCCCTCGGTCCGCGAATATTACCGCTTCTACGGCCTCGACGCCGAAAAGCTCAGCTATGCCAAGCCCGACGTCATCGTCATGCATCCCGGGCCGATGAACCGCGGCGTCGAGATCGACCCGGCCATTGCCGACGGTCCCGCCTCGGTCATCACCGATCAGGTCGAAATGGGGGTCGCCGTGCGCATGGCCGTGCTTGATGCCCTGCTGCCGGACAGAAATGAGGGCCCGCTATGAGCACGCCCGCAACCGTGGCCACGCTGATCGAAAATGCCCGCATCGTCGATCCGGCCTCCGGCACCGACGCGCTCGGCGCCGTCCTGATCGAAAATGGCGTCATTGCCGAGATCGCCATCGGCAAGCCCATCGGCGTGCCCGACCATGTCGAGGTCATCAATGCCCATGGCCTGGTGCTCGCGCCCGGCCTGATCGACATGCGCGTCTTTACCGGTGAACCGGGCAAGGAATACCGCGAAACCCTGGCCTCGGCCGGCGACGCCGCCGCTGCGGGCGGCATCACCAGCTTCGTCATGATGCCCGATACCACCCCCGTGGTGGACGATGG
>CAXBKI010000629.1:0-2065 GCA_963975955.1 uncultured Devosia sp. | reverse complement strand
CGCTGACTCGATCGTCGCCGATTTCGAACACCTGCGGAAGACGGCCTTTGGCGGCCGCCGCTGGCAAAGCCTGGGGCAGAGCTATGGCGGCTTTTTGACCCTGACCTATCTCAGCCAGGCGCCTGAAGGGCTTTCCGCCTGCTATGTAACGGGCGGACTGGCCTCGATTCATCCCTCCGCACAGGAGGTGTACCGACGCACCTATCCGCGCGTCGAAGCCAAGACCGCGCGCTACTACAAGCGCTACCCTGACGACGCCAAGCTGATTGGCCAGCTTGCCGATTTCATCGATGCCAATGATGTGCGGCTGCCCGATGGGGACCGTCTGACAGTCAGGCGGCTGCAGACGGTTGGCATCGATTTCGGGATGAAGCCCGGATTTGAAAACATCCACTGGCTGATGAATGAGGCCTTCGCCGGACCTGGCCTGGACCGGCTCTCGGATCAATTCCTGTTCGAGGCCATGAAGCTGACAAGCTACGACGGAAATCCCCTGTTCTTTGTCATGCAGGAGAGCATTTACGGCGCCGGATCCGGCGCCACGGCATGGGCCGCGGATCAGGTTCGGCAGACATTGCCGCAGTTTGACCCCAAGCGCCGCCCCCTGCTGTTCACCGGCGAGATGATGTTTCCCTGGATGCTGGACGAAATCCGCTCGTTGCGGCCCTTCAGGCCGGGGGCGGAAGCGCTGGCCCAGCGCGAGAACCATAGCCAGCTCTACGACCCAGACCGCCTTGCGGCCAACGAGGTGCCCCTTGCGGCGATCATCTATCACGATGACATGTATGTGGATGCTGGCCTGTCGCTGGAAACCGCCACTACAGTGGGCAATGTCGACTATTGGGTGACCAATGAATTCGAGCATGACGGGCTGCGACAGGACGCCGGCGTGTTCCGACGACTCAAGCAGAACGTGGAGGCGTTGGGCGGCCCGCTGGCCGGTTAGGCCAGCGGCGGCGGGCTTCGCTCACCCCCACCCGCAACAACCCATTGGCGCCGCAAACACGGGACGTGGCGACAAGCAAAGTTGCACGACGCCCGCCTGTGAGACGCTACTGGAACCTGTCGATTGAAAAAGCGGCGGGCCCCGCTTCGGTTTGCCCGACCATGCCAGAAACCAGCCGCGCCGTTACCGCGCTCAGGGTCAGGCCGAGATGGCCATGACCGAAGGCAAAGATAATGCGGTTGTCGGCTGAATACTGATCGATGACCGGCAGCGAGTCCGGCGTGGACGGTCGCCGCCCCATCCATTCCACGCCGCCCTCGGGCAGCGACGGGACGTAGCGCCGCATCTTGGCGCGCATGGCCCTGGCGCGGCCGAAATTCGGCGCGGTCTGCGGCTTTGCCAGCTCGACGGCACCACCCACGCGCAGGCCATCGACCAAAGGGACGGCAACAAATCCGTGATCGGCAAAGCCGACGGGCAGCGGCAGGTTCCAATCGAGATCGGAATAGGTGGTGTTGTAGCCACGCTCATTCTCGAGCAGCACCTTGATGCCCAGGGCCCTGACGATCTCGCGGGACCAGACGCCTGCGGCGACAACCACCTTGTCGAACACCTGTTCGCCCTGCCCTTCGATGCGGACGGCAATGCCCCGGTCCTGCTGCTGCAAGGACTGCACCCTGCCCTGCCTGAGCTGACCCTTGGCCCGGATGAAATTCTGGTAGTGGCGCAGGACGGTCAGCGGGTTGGAAACCATCCAATAGACAGGCTGGTGTACGGCGCCAAAAAACCTGCCTTCCAGCTGGGGTACCATGGCGCGGGCAGCGGCGGGCGAGATCGGCTCGTACTCGTAGCCCAGCACATCCTTGACCTCAGCGGCTTCGCGCAGGGCCGCATCCAGGCTGCCCTTGTCGTCATGCACAGACAGGTAACCGGTCTGCCGCAGGTGACCCTCAAGGCCAGCCATGGTGCCGAGCTCCCGATGATCGGCCAAGGCGGTCTGCATCAGGCCGGCAAGAGCTGTTCTGGCCCGCGCGCCGCGAGCCGGTGTCGCAGCCGACAGGAACGCAAGCAACCAGGGCGTCAGCGCCGGCAGATCCTGCCAGCGCAGGGTCAGCGGCC
>CAXBKI010000628.1:0-2068 GCA_963975955.1 uncultured Devosia sp. | reverse complement strand
CCCCGCCGCTTCCGACGTCCAGATCGCCACCCGCCTGGCCGATATCCTGCGCGCCACCGGCTGGTTCACCGCGCCACAGGTCAGCGTCACCGACGGCGTCGCCTTTCTCGATGGCGGCGCGGACACCCAGGAGCGCCGTGCCTGGGCTGGCAGTCTGGCGCAAAATACCGAGGGCGTGGTGGCGGTGGTCAACCGGATCGGCATCAATGCCGATGTCGGGTCAACCTTCGACCGGGCCCTCTCCGAGAGCACCGGCCTGGTCCAGACCGCCCTGCAGACCTGGCCGCTCGTCCTGCTCGGCATCGTTGTCATTGCCCTGTCCTGGCTGGCCTCGCTGCTGGTCGCCGCCATGGCCCGGCGGGCGCTGGCCAGTCGCATCGCCTCGCCCCTGCTGCTGGGCGTGGTGGTGCGTGCCATTGCCATTCCGGTCTTTCTGCTCGGCGTCTATTTCGTGCTGCGCGTCGCCGGCCTGACGCAGCTGGCGCTGACCCTGCTGGGCGGCACCGGGCTGATCGGCATCATCATCGGTTTTGCTTTTCGCGACATTGCCGAAAACTTCCTCGCCAGTCTGCTGCTGAGCATGCGCAATCCTTTTGCCGGCGGCGATCTGATCGAGGTCGCCGGCTATACCGGCATCGTGCAGAACCTCAATACCCGCAGCACCGTGCTGCTGACGCTCGACGGCAATCACGTGCAGATCCCCAACGCCACGGTCTACAAAAGCACCATCAAGAACTATAGCTCCATTCCCAGCCGGCGCGCCGAGTACCTGGTTGGCATTGGCTATGATTCCTCGGTCTCGCTGGCCCAGCGACTGATCGGCGCTGTGCTGGCGGCCCATCCCGCCGTGCTCGACCGCCCCGAGCCGCTGGTGCTGGTCGATCAGCTGGGCGACGCCACCATCAATCTGCGCATTTTCTACTGGTTCGACAGCGCCGCCTATTCGCCCGCCAAGATCAATTCGGCCCTGCTGCGACAGACCAAGAATGCCCTGTTGCAGGGCGGCATCGAGATGCCAGACCCGGCCCGCGAGGTCGTCTTTCCCCGGGGCGTACCCATCGTGCAGATGGCCGCTGCGCCCAGCCAGCCGGCACGATTGTCCGAGCCCCCGACGCCGCCCGCGCCGCTGGAAGAGACCAGCGACGTCACCGCCGAGGAGGGCGACCTTTCCAGTGACTCGCGCGCCATCGACCAGAGTGCCGGCCGCGTCCCCGAATCCGAGATCAACCTGCTGACGCCCTGAGCCGGTGTCGAGCAAAAAGCTTGTTGCGAATGATTTGCAATTGCATTACATATCGCAGCGACACTGATCCGGAGCACCAGATGCATCGTCGCCTGTTCACCGCCCTGCTGCTGTCGGCCGCCGTTCTCGCCTCGGGTCCGGTGCTGGCTCAGGAACAGCCTCAACCCGGCCTTCCGCATCGCCTCAAGGTCATCACCACCTTCACCATCATCGCCGACATGGCAGCCAATGTGGCTGGTGACGCCGCCGATGTGATCTCGATCACCAAGCCGGGCGCGGAAATCCACCAGTATCAACCCACCCCCGGCGATCTGATCGCCGCCCAGGATGCCGATCTGCTGCTGTGGAACGGGCTCAATCTCGAGCAGTGGTTCGAGCGCTTCCTCAACAATCTCGGCGATATTCCGTCTGTGGTGGTCAGCGAAGGCGTGGCCCCCATGAGCGTGGGCGAGGGACCCTATGAGGGCAAGCCCAATCCCCATGCCTGGATGTCGCCCACCGACGCGCTGATCTATGTCGACAATATCCGCGCCGCCCTCGCCGCCGCCGACCCGGCCAATGCTGACATTTACGCCGCCAACGCCGCCAGCTATGCCGCGGCGATCACCGCCACGGTCGCCCCGATCCGTGCCGCCATCGCTGCCATCCCCCCCGACAAGCGCTGGCTCGCCACCTCCGAAGGCGCCTTCAGCTACCTGGCACGCGATTTCGGCCTGCGGGAGCTGTTCCTGTGGCCGATCAATGCCGACCAGCAGGGGACACCCCAGCAGCTGCGCCACATGATCGATGCGGTGCGCGAGCACGCCATTCCTGCGATCTTTTCGG
>CAXBKI010000627.1:0-2072 GCA_963975955.1 uncultured Devosia sp. | reverse complement strand
TAACGGCGGTCCGATGTAGCGGATTTGAATGCGCGTGCAACCAGGTGCCTGTTCATGCCGATAGCGACGGGACCGCCTCGGCAACGGGCTTTTGGTCAAGGCACATGGGCTATGGATGACCTGTGCACAGCTGTGCAGTTTTGTGTTGACAGTCCTGCCTCCCTCATCAATGATCCGTGGCAGGGAGTGGTCTTGAATGCGTCGTGCGATGCACTCGGCCAGAAATATTCTGCCCCGCCAAGGGTGAGGGCAGTGGGAGGACAAGATTGCACGGCTTTGCGAGAAGTGCCGCATCGGTGCGCCTGTTAAACGGGGTGCACGATGAGCGGGGTTGATATTTCCACAACCGGGACGCCGTCCCGGCTCAGTCATTGGCGCTACCGGCTCAAGCTGGCCATGCGCGAGCCGGCGACGATGATCGGCATCGTGATGGCGGCGCTGTTCCTCTATCTGATCGCCGTTCCGATCATCTCGATCCTCAACGATGCGGCAACGGTGCAGTTTGGCGACGAACGCCGGACCGGCGCCGTCCTGGGCAGCCATACGCTCTACTACATCCAGCGCGCCTTCACCTCGGCAGTGGCGCAGGACCTGTTCTGGGAACCGCTGCTCAACACGCTCAAGGTGGCTTTCGGCGCCATCGGCGTTTCGGTGCTGGTCGGCGGGGTGCTGGCCTGGCTGATCGCGCGCAGCGACATGTTCGGCCGGCGCTGGTTCGCCACCGCGCTGATCGTGCCCTACATGCTGCCCGCCTGGACGTTTGCGCTGGCCTGGACGACGCTGTTCAAGAACCGCACCGTGGGTGGACAGCCAGGCTGGTTCGAGGCGATCGGGCTGACCCCGCCCGACTGGCTGGCCTATGGCCAGGTGCCCATCACCATCATCCTGGCTTTGCATTATACGCCCTTCGTCATCCTGCTGTTCGGTTCGGCCCTGCGTCGCTTCGACAGCCAGCTCGAGGATTCCGCACGCATTCTGGGCGCCTCCGGCCGTACCGTCGCCTGGCAGGTCATCCTGCCGCTGATGCGTCCCGCCCTGATGTCGGCCGTGGTGCTGATCTTTGCCAAGTGCCTGGGCGAGTTCGGCGTGCCCTATGTGCTGGGCCTGCCGGTCAAGTTCGACGTGCTGGCAACCTCGCTCTACCGCTCGATCGGCTCACGCCAGACCGGCGTGGCCGGGGTGCTGGCCGGGGCAATCATGCTGATCGGGATCACCGCCATCATGGTCGACGGCTATCTGGCCCGCGAGGCCCGACGCTTCGTCACCGTGGGCTCGAAGGGCTCGATGAACCGCAATGCCTCGCTCAAGCACTGGAGGCTGCCGGCGACGCTGTTTGCCGCCGCCATGTTCATCATCTCGGTGGGCATGCCGCTGATGACGCTGGCCCTGTCCACCGTCATGCGCCGGCCCGGCAATTTCGAGTGGTCCAATTTCACCCTCGATTTCTGGATCGGCCATGACCTGCCCACCGTCGCGCTGCGCACGGGCATCCTGTTCAGCCCCGACCTGTGGCAGGCCGCGTTCAACACGATAATGATCGTGGGGACGGCCTCGATCTGCTCGGGCGTGCTGGGGATCCTGACCGGCTATGTCGTGGTCCGCTCCAATCTGCGGCCGCTGTCCTTCTTCATGCGTCAGGTCACGTTCATGCCCTATCTCGTGCCGGGCATTGCGTTTGCGGCGGCCTATCTGTCGCTGTTCGCCGTGCCGCGCGGGCCGGTACCGGCCCTCTACGGCACATCGCTGATCCTGATCCTGGCGCTGATGGCTGACCAGATGCCCTATGCTTCGCGCGCCGGGATCTCGGCGATGATGCAGCTGGGCAAGGACCCCGAGGAGGCGGCCCAGATCGTGGGAGCCGGCTGGTTCCGGCGCATGATGTGGGTGGTCATTCCCATCCAGAAGGGGTCGCTCGTCACCGGCGTGCTGCTGCCCTTCATCTCGGGCATCAAGGGATTGTCGCTCTTTGTGATCCTGGCCGTGCCCGCCACCGATGTGCTGACGACCTTCTCGCTGCGCCTCGTCGACTACAACTACACCCAGGCTGCCAATGCCGTGGTGTTGATCATTGC
>CAXBKI010000626.1:0-2072 GCA_963975955.1 uncultured Devosia sp. | reverse complement strand
GGGATAGCCGCCAAAGCCGACCACGCAATCGGGCTTGCTCCTGGACAGCTTGCCGAACGCCGCCGCAATGCCGCGCAGAATGGTCAGCCCGCCGGCAACGAATTTGAACGGATTGCTGAGCGAGGGCGTCGCCGAGGGAACGATATGGACTTCCTGGGCGGGGAAGTCCCCGCCATAGCTGTCCACCCGGTGATCGGTCATCAGTTCAACCGTATGGCCACGCCGCCCCAACTCCTGCGCCAGCGCCATGGCCGGGAACAGATGCCCGCCCGTGCCACCGGCCATCAACATGAACTTGCTCATTCCGCTGGCGCCAGCGGCGCAACCGCGCTTCGGAAGCTGGGCAGCCCGGTGGACATGCGCTCCTCGGGCTTGATGCGGGTAAAGGCCAGCATCAGTCCCATGCCAAAGGCAACGGCAATCATCGACGTGCCGCCATACGAAACGAAGGGCAGCGTCATGCCCTTGGGAGGAATCAGGTTCAAGTTCACCGCCAGATTGATGCCAGACTGCATGGCAAACTGGATGGCCAATGTGGAGGCAGCAAGGCGGGCAAACAGGCTCGACTGCCGCTGCGCCGCCAGCATGGCGCGAATGA
Organism: uncultured Devosia sp.; assembly: GCA_963975955.1. GTDB lineage: Bacteria > Pseudomonadota > Alphaproteobacteria > Rhizobiales > Devosiaceae > Devosia. The sequence goes on along the minus strand of CAXBKI010000626.1, from coordinate 1,474 downwards.
CGATAAAGGCGATCAGGGCAACCAGCACCATGCAGAACAGGATGCCGAATTCGCCGGCCGCGGCGTAGAACACATAGTCGGCATGTGCGTCCGGGATCAGCTTCTTGGCAATCGATTCACCCGGGCCGCGACCGAACCAGCCGCCTTCGAGCAGCGACTGCAGCGCCCTGTCGATCTGGTAGGTATTGCCGCCACCGTCCGGATTGAGGAAGGTGTCGATACGCTTGGAAAAGTGCGGAAAGAACATGTAGGCGCCAAACAGCAGCGCCCCGGCCCCGCCGGCCAGCCCGAAGATCACGAACCAGGAAATTCCGCTCAGAAACAGCAGCGCCGTCTGCCCGATATCGGGCTGCAGCAGCAGGCCCGCGACAATGGACAGCATGACCAGCGTTGCCAGGATCTTGCCGGGCACATTGCGCCGGATCATGGATTCCGAGAACAGCCAGGCGCTGAGCACGGCAAAGGCCGGCTTGACGAATTCGGACGGCTGGATCGACTGGCCGGCAAAGGAAATCCAGCGCCGCGCGCCCTTGACCTCGGTACCGAACCGGAGCGTGGCCCAGAGCAGCAGGACGCTGACCACCAGGGTTGCCAGCGCGGCAATGCGCGCCTGCCGATGGTTGAGCAGGGATGTGACCAGCATGACCGGCAGCGCCAGCGCGCAGAACATGGCGTGGCGGATCACGAAATACCATTCCGAGAGCCCGATGCGCTCGGCCACGGGCGGGCTCGCGGCAAAGCTGAGCACCATGCCGCAGGTCAGCAGCAGGATCAGCCCCCCCAGCAGCTCCCGGTCGATCGACCACCACCATTCCGCCAGAGGCGTTTTTTCGGCACGGGAGAACATCATGGGAGACAACCGGATACTCGATACAAACTACCTTCAATTATAGCAGCCTGTTGGTTACCGATTTGCCAATCGCTGTGGCGTTTTGCGATTCATTGCCCTGCCGGACGACAAGAAGCCGGGGACCAGCCCCGGCTTCCTCGTCTGTCCTGCAGGAAGGATCAGGGCAGGATGGCGATGTCGCCGAGCATGCCGTCAAAGCCGCTCAGCGCGCCAATCTCGGTGGCTGCGCCCGTGTCGAGGGCAACGGTATGCAGGGTATTGTCGATCAGCAGATAGGCGGTGTTGCTGCCTTCGGCTTCGGCCTTGATGTCAAAGGCGTAGCTGCTGCCGCCATCCACACCCAGCTTGCCGATGGCCGCCAGCGTGCCGTCATTGGGCGAAACCTGCTGGATCAGCGCCACGATGGTGGTGTCGATGTCGTACATGGCCGTGGCTTCGGGCTTGCCGATCGAATTGGTATAGGCGGCCGCCGCAATGGCCGGGGCCTCGCCCGCATGCATGTCTGCATCTTCATAGGCCAGCGAACCGTCGACGGTGACCATGCCGTCATCGACATTGACCCGGTGATTGGTGCCATCGCTGCCCATCAGGCGCAGCCGGTCCGCCATGGGATTGAAGTCGACA
>CAXBKI010000625.1:0-2096 GCA_963975955.1 uncultured Devosia sp. | reverse complement strand
CCGTGTTCGGGGATTGGATGGCGATCGACCTCAGCAAGGCGCTGGAGCGGCGTTATGCCGATGATGCCAATCTGGTCGTGATCAATCAGGGTGTCAGTGCCTCGGGCTTTGTGCGCGATGACTATTTCGACTGGAACGCGGCCCTGCGCCAGGAGATCGCGGCCGACAGTTTTGACCTGGCCGTGGTCATTATCGGCGTCAATGACCGGCAGGAGCTGAAGGCAAACGGGGAGACGCTGGCGCCGCTTACCGACGGCTGGGTGAAGGCCTATCAGGGCCGGATCAGTGAGTTTCTCGGCCAGCTGCGGGCGGCGAACAAGCCGGTGATCTGGATCGGGCTGCCGCCCATGGCCAGGGCCCAATACTCGGCCGCAATCAACCAGATCGCCAATGTCCAGCGTCTGGCCAGCTTCTCGGGTGGCGCGGAATACCTTGATATTTATGAGCGTTTTCTGGGCGAGGACGGCAAGTACAGCGATTTTGGACCAGACGTGAACGGGCAGAATGCCCGCATGCGCAAGGATGACGGCATCCATCTTTCGACGGCCGGTGCGGACAAGCTGGCCTTCTATCTCAGCCAGACCATCCGCACCTTCTATCGCGGCGGCGGGGTGGTGAGCGCGGTGGCCGATCCCCTGCTTGGCACCGATGCAGCAGCAATGCTGCGCCCGCCCTATCAGGGACTGGGGCAGACACGGCTGCTCGAAATAGCGGGGGCGGTGATCCCGATCAGCCGGGCACCGGCCCGTGCCGACAGTTTACTACAGGCGGGCAGCGCGGGGATAACTGGAGCACAGTTTCCGCTTGATGACCTGCTCAATGCCCCCATTGGGCGGGTTGACGCCTTTGGCGTTGGTATCAATCCGGCGCAAACCCTTGAAAATACTGGCGGACGCTAGCATCAGTCGGTGAAGCGGACGGCGCCGATATGGGGCAGGTTGCGGTTGCGCTGGCCGTAGTCGATGCCGTAGCCCACCACGAACTTGTCGGGGATGTCAAAACCGATCCATCTGGCCTGGACGTCGGTCTCGCGGCGGCTGGGCTTGTTGAGCAGGGCGCACACTTCCATGCGGCGCGGGTGGCGGGTGCCCAGGATTTCCAGGACATGCTTGAGGGTGTAGCCGGTGTCGACGATATCCTCGACGACGAGCACGTCGCGGCCGGCGATCTCGCCGCGCAAGTCCTTGAGAATCCTCACTTCCCGGCTCGATTCCATGGCATTGCCATAGGAGGACGCCTCGAGGAAATCGACCTCGACGGGCAGGTCGAGCTCGCGCACCAGATCGGCGATGAAGATGAAGGAGCCGCGCAGCAGGCCGACGACGACGAGCTTGTCGGTATCGGCAAAATGCGCCGAAATCTCCTTGGCCAGGGCCTCGACGCGGGCGGCGATGGCCTTGGCCGAGATCAGTTCATCGACGACATAGGGCTTTTGGGTCATGGGCGCGATCTCGCAACATAGCATTGGATGTGACACAGCACATTGGACCAAGCTGATAGCAGAGTGTGCAGCAGGACGGTAGCACGTGGGATGCCTCGTCCGAAGGCGGGCGCTGTGCTCCGGGAAGGCCCCCACCTAACCTCCCCCTGAAGGGGGAGGAACAGGGTGGTGGATTTCCCTGAAGGGGAGGAACAGTTGGTGGGTTCCCGTCAGGGGGAGGCCGGGCTAGCGGGGCAGGTTGGTCGCGCCCATGAGGTCGAAGTCGATCGAGCGGGCGGCCTGGCGGCCCTCGCGGATCGCCCAGACCACCAGGGACTGGCCGCGCCGCATGTCGCCGGCGGCGTAGACCTTGGGCACGCTGGTCTTGTAGCTCATGGTGTCGGCAAACAGATTGCCGCGCTTGTCGAAATCGGCACCCAGCTCGGTCAGCATGCCTTCATGCACGGGCGCGGCAAAGCCAATGGCGAGCAGCACCAGATCGGCCTTGATAATGAACTCGGTGCCGGGGATGGGCTGGCGCTTGCGGTCGACGCGGGCGCATTCGACGCCGGTGACCTGCCCCTTGGCATTGCCGATGATCTTCATGGTGCCGGCGGCGAATTCGCGGATGGCGCCTTCGGCCTGGCTGGACGAGGTGCGCATCTTGACCGCCCAG
>CAXBKI010000624.1:0-2098 GCA_963975955.1 uncultured Devosia sp. | reverse complement strand
GCGAGCCGGATGGCTTTGCTGATAAATCTCAACTGCTTATCGAACAACTTTCAAAGCTTGAATACGGTACGGCGAGCATTGTTGACGGTCAAAGCACCTTGTCGGGGGCGCCCGCGACGCTGGCGGTCGCCCAGGCGGTGACGCAAACGCTTGAGCCCGCCGGGTCCATTGTCGTTCTTGATCCGCCGCGCATTGAGGACTATTGGGCCAGCGCATCCCTGCAGGCCGGTGGCGCCATCATTTTCGACGGCTATGCGCCTGATGCGGCCACGCGCGATGCGTTGCAGGCGCGCCCTGGCGCCAATACCCAGGGATTGCAACTGGGTCGCGGCGCGCCCCAGCGCTACCAGTCGGCAATGGATTTTGGGCTCGGCGCCTTGTCTCGCCTCAGCGAAGGCCGTTTTGCCTTGCGCCAGAATGTCCTGACCATTACCGGCATTGCCCGTTCTGGCGATGACTACAAAGCCGTGCTGACGACGCTCGCCGAGCAGGCGCCACAGGGCTTTGTTCTGGCCCGCGCGGAAATTGCCGCGCCCGCAGCAGCGAACTATCAATGGTCCGCCAGTAAGTCCGGGTCCGGTGCAATTACGCTCTCCGGCATGGTGCCCAGCGCAGATGCCGCGGCCACGCTGCTATCGGCCGCTGGCCCGGCTGCAAGTCAGACGCTGACCTACGCCTCTGGTGAACCACGCAATTTCATCACCTCGGCCCAGACCGGCCTGGGCCTGCTTGACTGGCTCGATGAGGGAAAGGTCGTGCTCGATGGCCAGTCCTGGACGGTTACCGGGTCAGCCAAATCGGCCATCGACAAGGCTGCCATCGAGGCCGATTTTGTGTCCCGCAAGCTGGCCGGTGCGGGCTGGTCGCTGGCGATTGCCGCGCCGCTGTCGGCGCCGCCTGCTGCCGATCCCTACATCTGGTCGGCGACCAGCAGTGCCGCGTCAGGTGTTGTCTTGGCCGGCCATGTGCCGGACGTGTCAGTCAGGCAGACCCTGGCAAGTCATGCCGGCGGCCGCTTGACCGATGCCAGTAAGCTGGCCAGTGGAGCGCCCGAGGGTTTTGCCACGGCGGCGGCTGCAGCGCTCGATGCCGTCGTGGCACTCGGGGATGCCGCAGCCAGGTTCGATGGGGCATCGTGGACGCTGACAGGGCAGGCGCGCTCAACCACCCAGCGCGACGACGTGCTCGCCACATTGGCGGCGGCAACCGATATCGCGGACTGGACCGTCAGCATCGATGCCCCTGAGGCTATGGCCGCCGGGCCCTATCTCTGGTCCGCCGTCAAGGCTGCCAGTGGCGTCATTACCGTGACCGGGTCCGTGCCGGATGCGGCATTGAAGCAATCCCTCGCGCAGCGCGCGGGCAGCCAGCTTGTCGATCAGACCACGATCGACCCTGCGGCGCCGGCCGGCTTTGCTGCAGACGTGCTGGCGGCGATTGACGCTCTGGCGCAGGTCAGTGATGGCCTGGCCAGCTTCGATGGCGCGCAATGGCGGGTCGACGGCAATTTGCTGGAGACCCAGGGGGCCGCTTCGGTAACCGCCGCATTGGCCGAGGCTGCAACGCCTGCCGCGGCGTGGAACCTGACCCTGCTCGATCCGGCGCCTGCAGTTGAAGCCATCGCGGCGGCGCCTGAAACGGCAACCGCGCCGGCTGTCGAGGCCGCCGAACCGCCGCCGGCAAGCGTTGAAGTGGACCCCGCCTATGCCTTTTCGGCAAGTCGGGATGAAAGTGGCGCGGTCATCTTGAGCGGCCAGGTGCCGGCGGATGCCGCTTTGCGCCAGCTTGCCACGATCACCGATGCCGATACGGCAGCGGTCAGCATCGCCGATGGTGCCCCCGAAAGTTTCATGGCCAGTGCGGAGATCGGTCTGCGGGCGCTGTTGCGCCTGCAGCCCGGCCAGCTCGATTTCGCCGACGGCGCCTGGCGCATCGCCGGGGTCGCCGATGATGCGACCGAGCGCGACGCGATCGTGTCTGCCATCGCTGCGGACCCTGCGGGGGACTGGTCCGTCGCCGTTGATGCGCCCGCTGCGCCCGTGGAAGCGGCGGTCGTGGCGCCGCCGCCAGCCGATCAGCCCAGGGACAAGGTCGATAT
>CAXBKI010000623.1:0-2100 GCA_963975955.1 uncultured Devosia sp. | reverse complement strand
GATAGACGTGGCGATGACCCTGGGCAAACATGGTGGCCGTCGCCTGTTCGACCAGCGTCCGCGCGATGCCCGTGCCGCGGCAGGCCGGCTCCACCCAAAGGGCGGCTATCCATGGCCCCAGTTCGGGACGCTCGTCCAGATCGGACGCGATGGCGGTAACCGTGCCGGCAAAAGCCCCGTCTTGCAGCGCCACCAGGGTAAAGGGGAAGTCCGCCGCCGCCACGACCTCGTTGAGGGCGTCGACCACCGCTGATAGCGGGTGGCCGTCATGTCGCCACCAGGCATGCCAGAGGCGGTCCGCAATATCGGGAATGAACTGCGGCGCCTCGCGCAGATTGAGGATCTGGAGGCTCATGCGCGCTTCAGCAATGCCAGCCAGGCGCCACCTGCCATCAGGATCAGCCCCGAGACGCGCGACACGAGCCGCACGCGGGCCGCGCTGAGCAGGCCGCGCGCCTGCCCGGCTATGAGAGCATAAATGGCGTCGGTGGCCCCGGCCACCAGCATGAACAGCACGCCCAGCAGCATGACCTGGGCAAAGGCGGGGCGATTGATGTCAACGAACTGGGGCAGGAAGGCCCCCAGGAAGATCAGCGCCTTGGGGTTTGAGAGGATAACGAAAAAGCCCTCCAACCCAAGCCGCATCGGGGATTTGTCCCGCTCCGCCCGGGCCGTCCCGAGTTCTCCGGTGGTTCGCCACATCTTGAAACCGAGCCAGATCAGATAGGCCGCGCCAATCAGCTTGATCCAGTCGAAGGCCCAACCCATGAACGCCACGAGCGCCTGCATGCCCATGGCCACCACCAGGGTCATCACCAGGAAACCGGCCTGCGTCCCCGCCACGATGGCGAGCCCCGCCCCCGTGCCGCGCACCAGTGAATTGGCCACGATCACCGTCACCGTGGGACCGGGCACGATGGCCAGCAGAAAACAGGCGCCGAGATAGGGGATCAGGGTGGCAAGGCTGAACATTGCGGAGACTCCGGCATGGGTTGTGACACCGAGCAAGCCACCAGTCGGCGCCGATGGCAAGATCGCCGTTTCGGCCAACAGATAAAATGCCATGCAATTGCCGACAGAATTACTCATCGGCGCGGTCTAGAGGTGATGCCCGGACGCAGGGCAGGTAATTCCGATGAGCTCGTATTTTGACGGCATGTTGCGCTATTTCGAATTCTGGGGGCGCAGCACCCGGATGCAGTACTGGATGTTCTTCCTGATCCAGTTTGTGCTGACCTGCGCTGCCGTGGCGATCGATTTCACGATCAATGGCCGGCCCGGTACCCACTGGCAACAGATGCCGGTCACGTTGTTCATGGTGATCATCCATCTGATTCCGGGCATCACCGTGCAGGTGCGGCGCCTGCACGATATCGGCAAGTCCGGCGGCTGGTATCTGCTGACCTTCCTGCCGCTGGGGAGCCTGGTGCTGCTCTACTGGGCGTTCCTGGGCTCGGATGTCCCCGACAACAATTATGGCTCCCATGAGCGGCCATCCTCGGAAACGCGCGGCTCCACCATTCCCGCGGGCGTGCGGTTCGGCTCGCCTCGTCAAGCCAGGGGAACCGGCCCTGCCCCGGTCGAAGGCCGTTTCATCTAGCCAGACCCGACAACCCACAAACACCAGACAAACCAAGGGGCGCCGCAGCGCCCCTTTTCACATTCCTGATGTCGCGTCCCGGGATCACTCCTCGGGGGGCGACTCCGGTCCATCCTGCCCATCCGGCGTTTCGGGCGCCTCAGGTGCCTGGGGCGGGGTCGTGCCCTCGCCCTCGACGGCGGCCTCGTCCTCCACAGCCTCGGGCTCGCGAATGTGCTCGACCGAGACGACTTTTTCGTCCTCTGCCGTGTCGAACACGATCACGCCCTGGCTGCCGCGGCTGACGATGCGGATCGGCTTGTCGCCGCCCACCGGCAGGCGGATGGTCTGGCCGCCATCGCTGATCAGCATGATCTGGTCGCTGTCTTCCACGGGGAAGCTGGATACCAAATTGCCGTTGCGCTTGTTGACCGCCATGGCGACGATGCCTTTGCCGCCACGGCCGGTGATCCGGTATTCGTGGCTCGAGGTGCGCTTGCCATAGCCGTTCTCGGAAATGG
>CAXBKI010000622.1:0-2101 GCA_963975955.1 uncultured Devosia sp. | reverse complement strand
CCTGCTCGACCAATTCATCGATTCGGCGCCGAACCTCGAGCTGATCGATCCGCTGGCCTATCTGGACTGACCGCGCCCCACCCATCGCCCGATCACTCCCCAGCGACCGGGCAATATCGTCCGGCCCTTGCCTGCCTTGGCAAGGGCCGGACGTGCATATGATAATCCTTCAGCGCTCCACGATCAGCCTTGGAGCGCGCTCGATTTCATCATAGTCTGGCAACCATAAGATGGCTTGAAACCATCAATGTCGGCACTTTAACTTCTGATTCAGGGGTGGAGCGCAGGCTTCAGGAACAAAGATTTCTGACCGCCAAAAACACTCAGGGCCGGATAACACTCAGGGAGGTGTCCATGGTTTCGCGTTTTGCACTGGCTGCCGCCATGTCGATACTGGCCTCAGGCGCCACTTCGGCCCAGGCCCTGCAGGATTCGCAGTCCTGGACGACGCGCATCGGGGAAACGGGCGATTCGGCCCTGCTGCGCTGGCACTTCTCCAGTGAGGAAGCGGCACCGGCAATTGGCCTTCTCCCCAGCACCCCGATCCTGGAAACCGATATCACCACACTGACCGGGCAAGTCGACTTCTTCCCGTTTGGCGATGAATTCTACCTGTCGGCTGGCGCCGTGCGCCCGCTCTATGGCAATGCCGTTCCGGCCTGGACCCAACAGGCTGGAAGCCCCGCCTGGGCCGGCTTTCCGCACGCCGAATTGACAGAGGACCTGCGCGAGACCGGGCTGGAAAAACTGACGAGCTATCTCGGTGCCGGCATCACCGTACGCAATCTCGACCAGTGGAGCCTGACCGTCGAGGGCGGTGCCTATTTCCAGGACCGCGGCCGCGACCGGTTGCAGATCCTCGACCAGGATACCGGCGAGACCATGACCCTGCTCGACGATCTCGACAATATGGACCGCCAGGCCGTCGGCGAGACGCAGGCACGTTCATTCCGTCCGGTGGCCCATCTGGTGATTCGCCGTCGCTTCTGATCGCGACGTGAATTCCACCGCCGCGGGTTGAGCCCCGCAATTTCGAGCTTTGCGCTGGGTGCCAGTCCATGATTTCCTGCGAATCATCCATTGTGCGGGCCTGACAACCCGTTTGAAGATTCGCCCGACACCTCATGGCACTCACCCTCTCCTTCCTGCCCTTCCTGAAGCGCGTCGAGAAATCCGCCCTCAATGCGGTTGAGGCCGAGGTTGAATGGTTCTGCCTGCCGGCCGGACAAATGCTGTTCCGCGAAGGCGATCCGGCCGATGCATTCTATCTGGTGCGATCGGGCGCGCTGGCGGCGTTTCGCGGCGGGGCGCTCGGGCGACCCAATCTGATCGGCTACATCCGTGCCGGCGAGCCAGTCGGCGAAATGTCACTGCTCGACGAAAGCCCGCATAGTGCCAGCGTCTACGCCCTGCGCGATACCGAGCTGGTGCGTCTGCCCAAGGCAAGCTTCGACAAGCTGACCCGTAAACATGCCAGCCTGATGCGCGAGCTGGCCCGGATGATGCTGGCCCGCCTGCGTGGCACCCAGCGCAATGTCGCCGCAGAGCCCCGGGTATTCGCGCTGATCAGCAGCTCGCCAACGATTGACCTGGCCTACCGGGCCGCCGAGTTGAGGGAAGCGCTCGCCCGGCTGGGCAAGACGTGTGTCATTTGTGACGACAGCCATGCAGAATGGAGCGGCAGCCGCCTCGAAGCGCTCGAGACGCGCCACGACATTGTGCTGCTGACCGCACGCCTGGGCGATCCGGTCTGGGCCCGGCGTGCGATGGGCCGCGCGGACCGGATCTGGCTTCTGGCGCGCTCCGATGCGCGCCCCTCCACGCCGCTCCTGCCCGATGATCCCTCACCCGCTGCCAAGCTCAAGCTGATCGATATCGTCATGCTGCACTTCGGCGGCACCACAGCGGCATCGCGCCCACAGGAATGGGCTTCGGCGTCTGACGCGGCACGGGTTTTCCACTGGCGTCAGGAGCATGACCGCATTGATGCAGACCGGCTTGCACGCACGCTGACCGGCCAGTCGGTTGGCCTGATCATCTCGGGCGGGGGCGCGCGGGCCTATGCCCATATCGGTGCGATCCGCGCCCTGCGCGAAGCGGG
>CAXBKI010000621.1:0-2103 GCA_963975955.1 uncultured Devosia sp. | reverse complement strand
AAGTGATCTCTCCGTCCATGCGGCCTTCCTTCGGCTACGCATATTTTCAGATCGGCAGCTTTGTTGCAGGCGGGCTGGTGACCAATGGCGAGCTCTGGGAAGGCAACGGTCATGCCGCCAATCTGGGCTCGATGCTGATCTGTGATGATCAGGGCAAGCCGACATTTGTTCATCTGGTCGCCTCCATCGTCGCTTTGGAGCGGCTGCTGACCAAGGCCGGCATGGCGGTTCCCGATGGTAGCCCGTTCAACTGGAACTGGGATGAACTCGAGCCTGTGGCCACGCAATGGCTTGACAATGCCGGGCTCGCGCTGGCCAAGGCCATCGTCAACACCCATGCCGTGCTCGAACTGAACAAGGCGATCATTGATGGGGTGATGCCTCGCCCCATCATCGAGCGGTTGCTCGAACGGGTAAATCACCATCTGGCAGTCCTGCCCACGCTCACCTCGGACCATCCTGCCGTTGAACTGGGCCACCTGGGGGCCTCCGCCGTGGCCACCGGCGCAGCGCAACTGGTGCTGTTCCAGCGCTACTTTTCGCGCGCCTGGAAGCTGTTTTCCACCTGATCGCACGCAATTAGCCTTGGAAGTGGCGGCGGGCCGCTTTTGCCGCAACCGGCACGGTGCTAAGAGGGGAAGCCGAATCCCGGCACTTGGTTAAGGGTTCATAGGTCCGCCCGTGCAGGCACTGGTCTACACGTTCATCGCCCTTGCTGCGGCCGGCGTCGGCGCCACGGCCTATTTTGGGCTGACATTTACGCCAGCCGAGGCGATCTTGGCTGCGGTAGTGTTCGGTTGCGTTTGTGTCGTGCTGATGGAACGCTCCCTGCGCCAGCGCGCCGAGAACCGGCTCGAACGCGCAATCGAAGATTTGTCACGCCTGCTGGCAACCGATGCTCAGGCCGGTGCCGTGCTGGGCCAGCGCATCAATGCCATGGCCGATATCAATGCCGACCAGCGCCTTGAGGGCGTGGAAGCAGATATTTCCGTTCTCGGCACCGTCATCCGCCAGGTTGCCGAGGCTGTGGCTGAGATTGAAGACCGGGTGGCCAAGCCGCAGCCTGCTGGGCGGGACCGCATGATCACGGCCGTACCCCCGCAACCGGCACCCCCCGTGCGTGAGCCCGAGCCCAGCATTCCCCTCGAACTGGTGCGTCAGGCTCTGGCGGAGGACCGGCTGATCTATCATATCCAGCCCGTCGTGACGCTGCCGCAGCGGCGGCCGCAGGGGTATGATCTGGTACCCCGTCTGAAGTTCGAGGATGGCGATCTCGCCGATAGCGCCGATTTCATGCCACGTCGCGCCGGCGGCGATGTCTTGCGTCATATCGAAGGTGTCGCGCTGGTGGAGGCCATCACCATCTGCCGGCGAGCGCGCTCCAGCGGGCAGCCCGTCAAACTCTATATTCCGCTCTCGCGCGCTACCCTGAGCGATTCTGCGGCGGCCGAGCAATTGCTGGCCTCGCTGGAGGCCAACCGAGTTATCGCCGAGGGGTTGATTTTCGCCGTCAGCGAGGCCGATTGGCAGGCCCTGAACACACCGGAACGTGCCATTGCCGACGCCATGGCCAAGAAGGGTGTCGGTTTCTCGATTCTCAACGTCAAGTCGCTGCGTGTCGATGTTGCCGAACTGGCGGCGCAGAATGTCCGTTCGCTGCGGATCGATGCGGCGCGTTTCATCGAGGCGCCGGAGAGCTTTACCGATTTCCACGCCTCCGACATCGCCAATTATATCGCCCGTTTTGATGTGGTGCTGCTTGCCACGGGCATTGCCAGCGAACGCCAGATCGTCGAGCTGCTCGAGGACGGCATTGCCTTGGCGCAAGGCCCCCATATTGCTGCGCCCGGTCCGGTACGCCCTGATCTGGTTGTCGACACCGGGCGTCCCGTGCGTCCCCAGCTGCGCCGCGCCGAGCTTTAGCGCCCTGTGCTTGTGCTGGTGCTCAACGGCCCGATCAACGCGGGCAAGACGACCACCGGCCGGGCGCTGGCCGCCATGCTCGCCGATGCTCATTTCGTTGACGGCGACGATCACGAGGCCGCCGACGATGCCCCGCTGGCTGAGAGGATCTCGGCGTCCTTCGCACGCATCGAGCGCATG
>CAXBKI010000620.1:0-2107 GCA_963975955.1 uncultured Devosia sp. | reverse complement strand
TGAGGCCTGGCTTGTCATGATCAAGAATGGCCCATTCGATCCGATGCTGAAGATAGGAATCAAGGTGGGTCTGGAGCGCTGCCGAATCATAGCTTTCATGCCGATAGCCGAGCAGACAGCCGTCGCGGCCGCCCAGCGTCTGGCCGCCAGGGGCGGTCAGGCTGGCGATGTCGCCGGTGCTGGTGTTGATCGATGCGGACCAGCCCTTGCTCTCGATTGTTGACCCGGAGACGCCTGCGGTAGGCGCGGGCGCCGGCGCTGCCGTCTGGGCCAGCGCTGCCTGCGCCAGGGCCTGGTCGGCCTGGCCGAGTTCGCTGACCGCCGCATCGAGATAGGCGCGCTGTTCTGCCCAGCTCTGCTCGGCATAGGCAAAGCGATAATCGGTGGCACGGGCGCGCTCGAAATCGTCGCGGTCCCAGGCCTTCTCGTCGCGCAGATAGGTCTTGATATCGACGCCCCAGGTGTGTTCGGCCAGCATGGTCAGACCCCGGCCGAAAGCGCGGCGCTGTGGCGTCAGTTCCGGCACGAAACTGTCATAGAGCCGCGACAATGCGCGGAAGCGGGCAAGCTTGTGCGGATCGCTGGCGGCGCCATGGATCCAGCTGTCGCCGATTTCCCGGTCCACGACAGGAAAGCTCATGCGGCGAGACCACATCTGGGCGCCAAAGGCATCCAGCGTCGAAGCGCGGATCGTGGCGCCCGGATAGTCATGGGCGAGATGGCGCCGGGCCTCGATGGTCTGGCCGACGCTTTGCGGGCCGATATTGTCATTGGTATGGGCAAAACTGAGCCCGATATCGTCGCCTGCGGGAAAGTCCGTGGCGCCATAGGAGCCCTGATACATCACGACGATCTCTTCGCCACCGGGCGCCTGCCAGCGGAAGACGGGCGGCACGTCGGGCACCGGGCTGGCCGTGTTGACGCCCAGATGGAGGAATTTGAGACCTGCCTCTGCCATCAGCGGCACCATGCCCAGGGTGTGGCCGGGAACGTCGGTCATCTTGGCGGCCAAGGTGCGCCGTCCGAAACGCTGGTCAAGCTCGTGCGCATAGGACAGGCCGGCGCGAAACAGGGCCGGCGTCATCAATTCGGTATGGGTGGTGAAGGGCAGGCCGTGCCAGACGATGAGGCCGCGTTCGATGGCGCGCTCGAGCCGCTTGATTGCCGCGCTGTCGGCGCCATTGAGGTGGTCCCAGATCAGCCAGGCGCCGGTGGTCCAGACAAAGGCGGGCTCCTCGGGATTTTCGTTGAAGAAGTGCTCGCCGGTGGCAATGGCCTGGGGAATGAACTGCTCATGATATTGCCGCCGCACGCGGGCGGCGTGGTCGGTAAAGCCGATATCGAGATGGGTCTTGAAGACCAGGTGGATGGTTTTGTCGGTCATGGGGTGATCACGGGCGGCCTTGCGGCGGGGGGGGGCGGGGTTACGTGCCGGCGCCATCATAGGCGATGCGGAAGCCGGTATTGCTGCTGGCGCTGTCGGGGCTGAGCGCCATGCGGGCGGCAATGCGATAGCGGTAGCAATAGCTGATGTGACACAGGAAGGAGCCGCCCTTGAGAACCTTGTCGGCATGGGCAAGCGCCAGGGCGTTGCGCGCCTTGGCCTGACGGGAATTGGAGCGGATGCGATAGGGATCATGCGTCCATTCCCAGACATTGCCGGCCATGTTGTAAAAGCCCAGGCTGTTGGGCGCGAAACTCCGGGCCGGGGCGGTGCGCAGGAAGCCATCGGTCTCAAGGTTGTGCTGGGGGAACTTGCCCTGCCAGATATTGCAGAAAATGGTGTCATCGGTGGGTTCGGCGTCGCCCCAGGGGAAACGCTGGCGATGGCTGCCGCCGCGCGCGGCGTGCGCCGACCCACTCGGCAAAGGCCATTGCATCGGCCCAGGACACCTGGACGACGGGATGGTCGAGGCGGTCCTGGATCGTGGAATCGGGGCCCTCCGGATGCTGCCAGCAGGCGCCTTCGACCCGGTGCCACCATGGCAGTTCGGACCCCGCCAGCTGTGCGCTGCGCAGCCGTTCGGGGCTGTTGAGGAAAACGGCCGACCAGCCGAAGCGCTCAGCCTCGGTCACATAGCCTGTGGCGGCCACGAATTGCCCAAAC
>CAXBKI010000619.1:0-2111 GCA_963975955.1 uncultured Devosia sp. | reverse complement strand
TGACCGAGCAGTACTTTGGTGTCGTAGGCGAGCGCATGGGCACGGCAGCATAGCTGCCAGGCGAAAGCACCCATGCGCGGTAAACACAGCCCCGAAACGGGGCTTTTTTATTGTCCTGCCGCCTTCCCACAAATCGAGCCCATCATCATGCAAGCGCCAATTGCACCGCCGCGCCTGACGACGCTGATATTGCTGTCAGCCCTGGCCATTCTGCCCATCAGTTTCTTCCTGCCCTCGCTGCCGAGCATGGCAGCCGAGTTCGAGGTGGACTACCGTATTGTCGGCCTTTCATTGGCGGTCTATGCCGGGGTATCGGCGTGCCTGCAGCTGATTGCCGGCCCCCTTTCGGACCGGTTTGGCCGCCGGCCAGTGATCCTGGGGGCGCTGGCCATCTTTATTGCCGCAACGATTGGATGCGCCGTGGCGCCGGATGTGTGGGTTTTCCTCGCCTGCCGGATGACCCAGGCCGCAATCGCACCATGCTACGCCGTGTCGCTGGCGGTGATCCGCGACACCAGCAGCAAGGAGCAGGCGGCAGGCCAGTTCGGTTACCTTGCCATGGCCTGGGCCGTGGCGCCCATGCTGGGGCCAACGGCTGGCGGCCTTATCGAACAGGCGCTCGGCTGGAGAGCCGGCTTCCATATCCTGGCGCTGTCCGGCGCCGCGGTGCTGGCGCTGTGCTGGAGCGATCTGCGCGAGACAAACACCGCTCCCTCCAGGACGATGGCCGAACAATACCGGGCCTATCCCGAGCTGCTCGGCTCGACGCGCTTCTGGGCCTATTGCCTGTGCATGGCCTTCTCCGTGGGGACCTTCTACGCCTTTCTCGCCGGGGCACCGCTGGCGGCTTCCGGCTTTGACCTGTCGCCGGTCGCGCTTGGCGTTTTCATGGGTTCGGTCACCGGCGGCTTCATGGCGGGCAGCTTCATGGCCGGCCGGCTGGCCGGCAAGGTGCCCGCGACGGCGCTATTGATTGGCGGACGGATAATTGCCTGCACCGGCCTTGCTGTCGGCGTGACGCTTCATGCTGCGGGGGTTGGCCATGTGCTGGCCCTGTTCGGGCCATGCATATGTGTCGGCATCGCCAATGGGCTGACGCAACCGGGGGCCAATGTCGGGGCGATTTCAGTTCGCCCCGGGCACACGGGAAGCGCCGCGGGGCTGGCCGGCGCGATCACGGTGGCAGGCGCCTCGATCATGGCAGCGCTGACCGGTGGGGTGCTGACGGCAGGCAATGCCCGGGGCGGCCTGCTGGTGGTGATGCTGGCCTCGGCGCTTGGCGCCCTGGGGGCGGCGCTTTTCGTCCGGCACCTCGATGGTGCGACACCCAGAGCAACTTAGTAGCGAGGGCGCGCCTCGGCCGCTGCCGGCCTGGCACCAGGCAGCGCCGCGTCCCTGGCCCCGCCAGCGGCGTCAGGCCGCGTCGGCCGCATCCATGTCGACAAGCGCGCGCCGGAGGGCGGCGACGCAGGATGGATCAAGCGCCGCGCCGGTCATCTCATCGAGGATGGCAAAGGCCTGATCGGCGTTCATCGCCTGGCGATAGGGGCGATCGGCGGTCAGTGCGTCGAAGACATCGGCGACCGCCACGATGCGGGAATGAAAATCGATCTCGTCACCGGCCAGGCCGCGCGGATAGCCCTTGCCATCGAGCCGCTCATGATGATTGCCGGCCACCTCGGCCAGGTCGTGAAAGGCAGTGACGCGCGACAGCACGGTGCGCCCCAGCGCCGGATGCTGCCGGATTTCGGTCCATTCCTGATCATCGAGCTTGCCGGGCTTGTCGAGAATGGAGTTGGAGACCCCGAGCTTGCCGATATCGTGCAGCAGGGCGGCGCGCCGCAGGTGACGGCATTCGTCCTCGGGCAGGCCCAGTTCGACGGCGATCATGTTGGCAAACAGGGCCACGCGATCGCTGTGGCCGCTGGTATAGGGGGTCTTGGCGTCGATAACCTCGGCAAAGGCGCCGGCGATATCGTCGAGATAGTCGTCGCTGATGGCATGGCTGTCCTTGAGCGTTTCGAAGGCCACGACCCGCTGCTGCAGATCGGGCGCCGACAGCGACGCCCAAAAGGCGGGATCGGCACCAAGGCGCAGCAGGGCATCGACCA
>CAXBKI010000618.1:0-2112 GCA_963975955.1 uncultured Devosia sp. | reverse complement strand
CACCAGGTCACGCGTTTCATGAACGGGTAGATCGTCACCAGCACCAGCGAGCCGACACAGGCCCAGACCGTAAACCGGTTGAACTGGAACAGCACCACCGAGGCCAGCAGCGCCTGGGAGACCATGAAGGCCAGGGCATCGCGGGCCGTCACCTGGCCCGAGGGAATCGGGCGCGACCGGGTCCGCTCGACATGGCCGTCAATGTCGCGATCGACAATATCGTTGAAGGTGCAACCGGCGCCGCGCATCAGCACCGCGCCGATCAGCATCAGTAGGGCCGCCATCCAGTCAAAGCCGCGGACCGGATCCGCCACCGCCGCCAGGCCCAGGCCCCAGATACAGGGCCAGAACAACAGCCAGATCCCGATCGGGGCGTGCCAGCGGGCCAGTCGCGCATAGGGCTTGAGCCAGTCAGGCGCGTAGCGGTCCACCCAAGTGGTCGATGGGGCAACGGCGACTATGGTGGGCTTTTCGGCCTCCGACATGGTGGAGTTCCTTGTATGCTTGGCTTCCCGCAAGCGCGGGGAATCGGATCAGCTTTTATTACCAGAGATTGAGGAACGGCGGGCGGTCTGCTGCCTGAAAACCGGGAACGAATGCCATTAGCGTTGAGACAGTTTTGCACCGCTTCTGCACAGCGAACGGAATCGCAGCGACCTGAGAAGACAGGCGCCACAGCAAGCTCGATCGTCCGCAATCCCCGTTGTCCACATTGTTCACAGCCGAATGTTTGCCGGTGTTAACCTTGCCCTCATAGGCCGAGACTCTGGCCTAGGCCGCCGCTTAAGCAAAAGGTACCGCTTGCACTAATCAAGGAGCCGAATGTGGGTGACCTAGTCGAATTTGGGCCTCGGTCCACCGCCGAAACACTCAAATGCCAAGAGCTGTATTCCGCATATCGCGCCGCACGCGAAAAGGCGGAACTGAGCCAGAAATGGGATGATGATCTCGCGGCCCGCAAAGCCTGGGCAGATTGGGCAGAGGAATTCTGCTTCTCCAGTCGCCGCACTCAACGGCAATGACAATCTGGTCGAAGCGATGCTATCAGCGCGCATGCCCCGCACCCATGCCACCCTGCCCCGCCTCTATGTCGAACCTGCCCTGGCCACCGATGGCCAGCTGACGCTGGGCAAGGAGCAGTCGCTCTATCTGGCCGCCGTGCTGCGCAAGAGCGTGGGAGATGAGGTGGTGCTGTTCAATGGGCGGGACGGCGCCTGGCGCTGCGCGCTGACCAGCGATTCCAAGAAATCGGTACAGCTCGAGCTGATCGAGCAGATCGCTCCGCAGACGCCGGTGTCAGACCTCTGGTATGGTCTTGCGCCACTCAAGAGCGAGCGGCTCGACTATGTGATCCAGAAAGCGGTGGAAATGGGCGCGGGCGTCATCCAGCCGGTGATCACCCAGCGCACCCAGGTCAGCCGTCTCAAGCATGAGCGAATGCTGGCCAATGCCATCGAAGCGGCCGAACAATGCGAGGTGCTCAGCGTTCCCGAGGTGGCGCCGGAGGTGACGCTGGAACGGCTGCTCGACGGCTGGCCGGCTGAGCGCGTGCTTGTTCTGGCTGATGAAGGCGCAGCCTCGTCCTCGCCGATCGAGGCGCTGGGCGCCCTGCACGGCAGGCCCATCGGCGTGCTGATCGGCCCCGAGGGCGGGTTTTCCGAGCAGGAGCGCGACAAGCTGCGCGCCCTGCCCTATGTGGTGCCCATCAGCCTGGGGCCGCGCATCCTGCGCGCCGACACCGCGGCGGTGGCTGCGCTGGCGCTGATTCAGGCTACCATCGGCGATTGGCGATAAAAGCCGATTGCATTCGGCTTGCGCAACGCTATGTTCCGCCCAACATTGACCCCCTCCTAGACCGAGGAAACTTCATGGCCGGCGCCGATACCCACAGCCCTCTCATCGAATCGCGTGCCGACCTGATTGATGCCATGGCGCGCGGGTGCAAACCCGAGAGCGACTGGCGCATTGGCACCGAGCACGAAAAGCACGTGTTTCACACCAATCCGCTGCGCCCGGTGGCCTATGAGGGGCCCAATGGCATTCGGGCGCTGCTCGAAGGCATCCAGGCGGAAACCGGCTGGCACCCTTTCTACGATGGCGACAACGTCATCG
>CAXBKI010000617.1:0-2114 GCA_963975955.1 uncultured Devosia sp. | reverse complement strand
GCCCGGTTCGCTGACCAGCTGCAGCGCCTCGGGCGTGGCGGCATAGGCTGGCTCGAGTTCCGCCCAGGCGCGGGCGACGGCCAGAGGCGGGGTGAGGCTGTCGGCCTCCCCGATGCAGACCAGCTGCGGCCGCGGGGCGATCAGCGCCGCGATGGCGCCGGCATCGGTATGCGCGAGCAGGCCCGGCACCATCATATAGATGCCGTGCCCGTCATGGGCGCCCAGTTCGATCATGCTGCGCTGGTCGGCAAAGCAGCACAGATGAGCCACCGCCTTGATGCGGCTATCCATGGCGGCCAGCCAGTAGCTCAGGGCCGAGCCCATGGAAATGCCGAAGGCGCCGATGCGGGCGGCATCGACATCGGCGCGGCTGGCCAGATAGCTCAGGGCGGCAGCCTGTTCGTTCAGCATCTGGCCGAACAGCGACTTGCCCATCCACAGCAGCGCCTTGGCGGCGGCGGACTCGCTGACATTGGAGCGCTCGCCAAAGACCGGCATGTCGATGCACAGGGTCACATAGCCCGCATGGGCGAATACCGGCCCCAGCGGATCGACGAGGTATTCGCGGCCATCGAGCAGCTCGGTGGCGCCGATGGCGTAACCGCCGCCATGCGAATGGGCGTAGAGAATGGCCGGCAAGGGCGCGGCGGCTTGCAGCGGCCGGGTCAGAATGCCCCGCACTTCAATGTCGCCCAGGCGCAGGCGCAGGGTTTCCACGGCATAGCTGCTGTGCTCGATGATGTCGGCGGAGACCAGCGCCACCGACGGCTCATCCAGCCCGATCAGCTCGATCAGGCGGTCGCGGGAGATCGCCATGCCGCTTACCGCAGCCAGCCCGAGGGACGGGGATGAAGCTCCATCTGGCCGTCCTTGGTGGCCTCGTCGATGGCGGCGATTTCGTCGGCCGAGAGGCTGAGATTGTTGAGCACGCCCAGATTGTCCTTGAGCTGGTCGAGATTGCGCACGCCGATCAGCGCCGAGGTCATTTCGGGCCGGCGCAGTACCCAGCTCAGCGCCAGCTGGACCATGGACTGACCGCGCGACTTGGCGATGGCCCCCAGTCTGTCGACGGCAGCGAGCACGCGCGGCTCGATATGGCTGGCGCGCAGCGTGCCATTGGGATTGTCGCCACGGCTGCCTTCGGCGGCGCCCTTGTTGTACTTGCCCGAGAGTACGCCCTGCGCCAGCGGCGAGAAGGCGATGACGCCAATGCCCAGATCGCCGCAGGCATCGATCGTGCGATCGTTTTCGATCCAGCGGTTGATCATGGAATAGGAGGGCTGGTGGATGGTGGTGGCCACGCCCATTTCCTTGAGGATCCGGTAGGCCTCGCGGGTCTGCGCTTCGGGATAGCTCGAAATGCCGACATAGAGCGCCTTGCCGCTGCGCACGGCATGGGCGAGGGCGCCCATGGTCTCTTCGAGCGGGGTATTGGGATCGTAGCGGTGCGAATAAAAAATATCGACGTAGTCGAGCCCCATGCGGGCCAGCGACTGATCAAGGCTTGCCAGCAGGTATTTGCGCGAGCCGAAATCGCCATAGGGACCAGGCCACATGGTGTAGCCGGCCTTGGTGGAAATGATCAGCTCGTCCCGATAGGGGCGGAAATCGCGCGCCATCACCTGGCCGAACAGCTCTTCGGAGGAGCCGGCGGGCGGGCCGTAATTATTGGCGAGATCGAAATGGGTAATGCCTGCATCAAAGGCGTGGCCCAGGATTTCCATGGCCGAGGGATAGTCGCGCGTGCCGCCGAAATTCTGCCACAGGCCCAGGCTGATCACCGGCAGCTTGAGGCCCGAGCGGCCGGAAGGGCGGTATTGCATGGTGTCATAGCGTGCCGGATCGGCCCGATAGGTCATGGTAGGCTCCTGTCATGTTCTGATTTGGCCGCGCGCGCCGCCAATGGTATGAGCGAGCCAATCAACCCGCCGAAAAGTCCTGTGATGTCCAATCTGCCCCAAGACGATCTGCCATACAAGGTGATGGCAATCTATAAATTCGCCGACCTGCCCGATGTCGAGGCGATCCAGCCGGTGCTGGCGCAGCTGTGCTGCAGCACGGGCATCAAGGGCACGCTGATCCTGGCGCCCGAGGGCATCAATGGCACGGTGGCG
>CAXBKI010000616.1:0-2115 GCA_963975955.1 uncultured Devosia sp. | reverse complement strand
GTGACGATCAGCGTGCATGCCACCCCCGGTCATTGCGCCAATCACCTGGCGTTTGGACTGGGAGAGGTTCTGCTCAGCGGGGATCATGTCATGGGCTGGAATTCAACCCTGGTATCGGTGCCTGATGGCTCGATGGCCGATTATCTGGCTTCGCTGGACAAGGTTATCGCCCTGCCCTACCCGCGCTATGTGCCCGCCCATGGCGGGCCGATAGACGATGGGCCAGGCTTTGCCACGGCCCTCAGGGCTCATCGGCAGATGCGCAACCGGCAAGTGGTGGCGGCGGTGCGCGATGGTGCGCGCAATGTGACGGCAATAGTGAACGCCATCTACCCAAACCAGAGCCTGCCGGTGCGGTTCGCTGCGGGGATGACCATCGCCGCCCATGTCGAATATCTTGAAGGGCTGGGGCAACTCAACGTGGCGCGCCGGTTATGGGGCACGCGCATCACGATCTAGCTGGCTGGCGGCGCCGGAACGGGCGCCACCGGCTCTGTGTCAGGCTGGTTGAGATTGGGATTGTCACGCAGCAAAGTGGTCACCGCGGTGTCCAGATCCGCCAGGAACTGCTCGACGCGCTGGCCATTGGCACCGAAGTCATGCAGCGCATTGAGGGAGGCCGATCGCATGTCAACGGTAGCCGTGCCGGCGTCGCCGGTTACCCGAACCACAATTTCCTCGCGCCAGCCTGGAAGAGTCATGACCTGCGCGTTGACCAGGGCGGGCTCGGCGGTTTCGTCGGGCGCCCGCACCATGCGCACATCCCAGCCATTGTCCGCGATAATCTGCTCAACCAGGGCAAAAGTCTGCGCCTGTCCCACCGGGTAGGTACGGGTCTCGACATTGGGGAAAATGGCCGCAAGTTGCGGCTGGCTGAGCAATCTGGGCGGCGGCATGGCCGCCGTGCCAGGCTCGAACACCAGCGGCAGCAGCCCACGGTTCGTGGTGGCGATGTCGGTAGCGGCAGGATATTGCAGGGCAAGCGTGCCGTACCACACGAAGGGCGCCAGACACACCAGCCCAAACAGCAATCCGGCGAACGCCTTGTCCCAGCCGCGGTCGCCAGATTGCCAGAGGTGCGCCAGAGCGACGACAGACACCACGACGGCCAGCAAGGCGACGATCGCTGCAGCACCGGCGGCACTGAGGAACACGTCACTGGTGATCATGCGCAGTCGGTGCAGGGCAATCGAGATGATGACGAGCGGCACCGCGACGCTACCAAGCCGGCGCGCCCAGATGGCCCATCGCGATGTCCGGATCAGTATGCGCACTCTGCCGCCGCTGCCTCATTCACCCAAGACATAGTGGCAAGGTATTGCCCGAGTTTGAAGATTGCGCGTGCGCGCATTATTTCGCGCGGGATTGCCCGATATCATTGGGCGTGCTGCGCTGGCCAGCCCTGCCCCCACACATGGCCTTGATGGCCCGCCACTCCGCGGGGCTGAAGGGCGGTTCAAGACCGGTGGGTCGCTGCTGCCCCATCAGGGCCAGCGCCGACTTACGATCATTGGTCAAGGGGTGGGAGCTCAACAATGCCAGGGCGCGGGAAAGATCGTCATCACTGCCCACGCGCATGAGCAGGTCTGCCAGGCCAGATGGATTGAAATCCAGACGCTGGGCCAGTTGGGCGGCAAAGATGTCGGCCTGCCGCTCGGCATCACGCGAGAAACGGGCGTCGATGATTGCCGAGCCCAAACCCGCCGCCAGGGAAAGCCCCGTCATATCGCCCAGGATAAATCCGATCAGGGCGCCTGTGCCGGCCGAGGAAATCAGCTGTTCCATGCCATGGCGATGGGCGACATGGCCAACTTCGTGCGCGAGAACGCCAGCAAACTCGTCTGGCGACTGGGCCTGATCGAGAAGTGCCGAGAGGAAGAACACCTGCCCGCCAGGCAGCGCGAACGCATTGGGAATGTCGGATCTGACGACGTTGATATCGAGGCTGAACGGCGTGTTGCTGCCTGCCAGCGCCGCCTGTCCAAAGCGCGTCAGAGCAAGGTTGGCCAGACTGTCCGGATCAGGATCACAAAGCACAAACCCGCCAATGCTCGATTGCATCTGGTCGGCCAGTGTCGCGCCCAGCCTTTGTTCCCAGGCCGTCGGCACCAGGCC
>CAXBKI010000615.1:0-2122 GCA_963975955.1 uncultured Devosia sp. | reverse complement strand
CCAGCGCGCCACCAATCATGTGGCCAAGCACTTCAGGGGGCTCGGCAATCGCGCCCATCGTCTTGATCACGCCAAGCACGGCGGCCACGATGCCCAGAGCCGGGGTGCCGTCCGCCAGGGCCTGCACGGCACTAACCAGTCTGTGCTGCTCCTGGTGATGGGTTTCCAGCTCCTCGTCCATCAACGCTTCCATTTCATGGACGTTGTTGGAGCCCAGCGTCACCATGCGCAGATAATCGCAGACGAATTCAACCGCGTGGTGATTTTTCGCAAAAGTAGGAAACCGCGCAAACAGCGTGGATTCGTGCGGGTTTTCGATATGCGGCTCCAGGGCCAGGATGCCCTTGGCTTGCACCAGCTTGTAGAGGCTGAATTGCATGGCCAGAAGCTCGATATAGGCGGCCTTGTTGTATTTCGGGCCTTTGACGAGTGTGCCCATGGAACCCAGCGTCCCTTTGATGATCGGCCCGGTATTGCCGATGACAAAGGCTCCGATGGCTGCGCCCAGAATGATCACATATTCAAAGGGCTGCCAGAGCACTTCGAGGTGCCCGCCCATCGCCGAGTAACCCCCGAACACACAGGCGAACACGATCACAATACCGATTACTAAGCGCATGCACCGAACTTCCGCTTTACTAATTCGCCATCGGCACCAACAGCGAAGGTCCGCCGCTGTGCCTGGTCGAACCCGCCAGATCTGACTTGAAACCTGAAATGGCCCTTCAGTGCGCACTATCCACGCATTGTACTTAACAGCCGGTGTATTGCCGCCATCATCCTCCTGTCGTTACTGTCGCACCCCTCATCCCTGGCAATGGCGACAACATTGACAGGCCTGGTATCGAGCGAGACCGCCGATCAGCGGTTAGCGGCCTAGAGTGGCCAGAAGAACAGGATGGCCGGCACGGCGACCGCCATAACCAGCAATTCGAGGGGCAATCCCATTCGCCAATAATCGCCGAAGCGATATCCCCCGGGGCCCATGATGATAGTGTTGTTCTTATGCCCGATCGGCGTGAGAAACGCGCAGGAAGCAGCGACCGCGACCCCCATCAGAAATGGATCTGGCGACACGTCCAGGGCCTGTGCAATCGACAGCCCGACAGGCGCGGCCACCAATGCAGTCGCGACATTGTTGAGAAAGTCAGACAGCGTCATGGTAACCAGCATCAGCAGCGCAAGAATGGCCCAGGTCGGCAGGGACCCTGTGTAGGATAGAATTGCCTGGGCAATCAGGCTTGTCCCGCCCGAGCTTTCCAGCGCCAGACCTAATGGAATGAGTGAACCAAGCAGTACGATAACCGGCCACTCCACCGCCTCGTAAACCTCCTTTGCGCCCACAACATTGGTGAGGGCATAAATGCCAACCACCACACCAAGAGCGATGGCCAGCGGCATCAGCCCGGCCACCGTTGCCGCAACCGCAAGAGTAAATACCGCAATGGCGAACAGCGCCTTGTTGCGCTGGATGACGGTATGGCTTCCCTTGGCCAGCGGCAGGACCCCGAGCCACTCAGCAGCATCGGCAACCCGGCTCTCCGGACCAAGCAGCAACACCACATCCCCCGGCCGAATGGCCAGTTTGCGCACGCGCTCGCGAAAGCGCTGGCCTTGGCGCGATACGCCGAGCAAGGTGACGCCGCGGCGGTAGAACAGGCGTAGATCGAGCGCCGTGCGACCAACCATGCGTGCATTGTCCGGAACGATCGCTTCGATAAGCGTCAACGATTTACCGCGCAGCCCGCCATGCTCTCCCGAGTCATGCGCGTCGAGTTCACTGGCCCCGATAAAAGCCTCGATCGATTTGGGGTCGCCTTCCAGCACGACCAGATCTTTGGCCCGGATTTCCTCATCCGCCGAAAATCCGGGCAGGCGTTTGCCATTGCGCACCAGACCGAGAATGGTGATGTCGTTTTCCTCGGCGAGCGGAAACAGATCACTGGGCGTCTTGCCAATCGATTTGGATTTCTCGCCCACCCCTGCCTCGGCGACGAACAGCTCTGCATCGCCATCGCCGGTAATGGCCTTTTGTGCCGCGCTTTCGGGGATAAGCCGCCACCCGATGGTCGTCACAAAGACGATGCCGACAATGGCGCAGATCAATCCCACCGGGCTAAAG
>CAXBKI010000614.1:0-2128 GCA_963975955.1 uncultured Devosia sp. | reverse complement strand
CTCCCGGCGGCGAGACCGTATCTATCGCCCTGGCCAGAATATCGGGCTTGAGCACCATGCCGGCGCCGCCGCCCGAGGGGGTATCGTCAACGGTGTGGTGACGGTCGGTGGCGAAGGCGCGCAACTGGGTGGTCTCGAGCGACCACAGGCCATCGGCCAGTCCGCGACCGAGCACGGAAGCGCCGAGCGGGCCGGGAAACAGCTCGGGGAACAGGGTAATAATGCTGGCCGAGAAGCTCAATCGGGTTCTTCCTCGCCCTCTTCGGCATCGAGGGGCACATCGATGATCAGATAGCCCTCGGCGATGCGGATGGTGGGGACCACGGCCTTGGTGAAGGGATAAAGGAAGGTATCGCCGCTATTGGAATCACGAATCTCGATCAGGTCGCCGGCGCCGAAATTGGGAACTGCGGACACCTGACCGATGATCTGCCCCGTGGCCAAGCGGGCCTCGAGGCCAATCAGGTCGGCGTGATAGAAATCATCGTCATCTTCGGGCTCTGGCAGTCGGGAACGGTCAATGTAAAGGCCGACCCCGTTGAGGGCTTCGGCAGCGTTGCGGTCACCGATACCTTTGATGTGAGCAACGACAACATTCTTGTGCAGGCGCAGTTTTTCAATCGTGATGGTCAGGCCGGCCCGGTCGGTGTCGAGCGGACCATAGTCGCCAATGGACATGGGGTCCTGGGTATGGGCAGCGATGCGGACCGCGCCCTTGATGCCATGGGCAGCGCCGATCTGGCCAAGCAGGATGGGTTTGGTGTTCTGGGTGGTCATGGCGGCTCCGAGCGGTCTATGGTGCTCTTAGCAGGCCAAGCCCGAATTGGGAATTGCCGCGGAACCCAAGCGCTGACACAGCGATTGTGGGGACATAACGAGACAGGAATGGACGCCATGGCCAAGATTTTGACGGATCGGGATGAAATTCGGCAGTGGGCCGCAGCGCGGGGCGGCAGCCCGATGCTGATGGAGACCCCCGATGGCAGCGGCAGCAGGACCTTGCTGCAGCTGACGTTTGGCCAGTACGAGATCAATACCGATGGTAATGAGGGCCCCGACCGAATCGGCGGCTTTCAGCTGGTCAGCTGGGATGAGTGGTTTGCCGCGCTCGACGCGAACAAGCTTGCTGTGCGCGTGTCGGATGATCCGTCTGGAGGCAATGAGGCTGAATTCGAGTTTGTCGAAAAAGTCTGATCAGGCTTTAGCGGGCAGGCTCGGATTGCGGCAGTGCACCGCCTCCAGAAGGGTCAGGCAGCTCACTCGGGTGTGGCGAGCGAATTGAGGCCGGCCTCATAGAGGCGCATCGTGGCTTCGATGTCGGCGATATGCATGGACAGGCCCTGTTCGACAGCTTCGGCCTGGCGGCGCACGAGATCGCGACGGGAAAGCAGTTCAAACCGCTCGCTCTCGAGTTCCTTGACCGCCAGGTCGATACGGTCGCGGTGGGCAGCCAGACGCTGCACCATGGGCGCTGTCTGCTTGGCGGCTTCTTGCATGACGGCCTCCATCTGCTCGATTTCAGGCTGGACAATCTTGAGGTTGGTCTTGGCTCGGGTGGTCATTTTAGGCGTCCCACTTCACTGTTTGTTGGGTCCGCGCATCCCTTTGTTCAGGGGCACGCAGATATCATCGCGCAGTAATAGCCATATTTCGGAAAATCCCAACGTTTACCGGGTGTTTACCTTAACAAGCGGCAGATTTGGGCGAGCAATTTAGTTCAATTGCAAGGCATTGGCGGGCGCCTGATGCGCCCGCCAATGGCGCCAGGCTACTGCCAGTCGCGGATGTCGACGAAGTGGCCGGTGACGGCCGCAGCGACGGCCATGGCAGGGGACACGAGATGCGTGCGGCCCTTAAAGCCCTGACGGCCTTCAAAATTGCGATTGGACGTCGAGGCGCAGCGTTCCTGCGGCTTGAGCTTGTCCTCGTTCATGGCCAGGCACATCGAGCAGCCGGGCTCGCGCCAGTCGAAGCCGGCATCCTTGAAGATCTTGTCGAGGCCTTCGGCTTCGGCCTGTTCCTTGACGAGGCCCGAACCGGGCACGACCATGGCGCTGACCGAGGCGTGCACGGTCTTGCCCTCGAGCACCTTGGCGGCTGCGCGCAGATCCTCAATGCGGCCATTGGT
>CAXBKI010000613.1:0-2129 GCA_963975955.1 uncultured Devosia sp. | reverse complement strand
CGTGCTCTAGATCTGCTCTTGCCTTCTCCCCTTGAGGGAGAAGGTGCTCCAAAGGGGGGATGAGGGGTACTGCGCCGTTCCCAAATACAGAGCAACGGGAAGACGCAGCACCCCTCACCCGGCAATTCTGCCTTCAGCAGAACTGCTGCCTCTCTCCCTCAAGGAGAGACGGAATTACCGTTTCTTGCCGCTGCGCCGCACCACCTCGTCGCGCAGGGCCCGCAAGTCGTCGGCATCGAGCTTGCCGATATCGGCGGCCAGCCGATTGGTCAGCTCGGTCGCCTCGGGCACGAGACCGGCGGTGTCGATGGTGATCCGGGGGTCGCTGATTTCAGCCAGGCGCTGCAGGTCTTCGGCCTCGTCCCAGATGACGTTGAAGAAGGCGATCATCCGGTGCAGCAGAAAGCCGGTCGGCTTGCCGCGGCGGCCATGCTCGAGCGCGGACAGATAGGCGCTCGAAACATTGAGGGCGGCTGCCATCTGCTTGAGCGAAATGCCGCGTTCCTCACGCAGCTGACGAATCCGGGCACCCAGCGGGGTCATCGGCGGCGCAGGCGCACATACCACGCCCCTTCTCCACCATGACCGCGGGTGGCAATCGACCAACCCGAGACCAGCGGCGCCAGGGCCGGCTCATTGAGCCAGACGGGCAACATGGTACGCAATATTCCCCGGCCTGTCATGGCGGCAATATAATCATCATCGGATTTCACTCCCTTGCCGGTAATCACCAGAATGGTGCGGGCGCCCTGCGCGACCTTGGCATGGACAAAGCGGTGCAGGGCGGCGCGGGCCTCGCTCTGGGTCATGTCGTGCAGATCAATGCGGCCGTCGATCTCGAGCCTGCCGCGTCCAAGCTTCTTGCGGATGGCCGGATCGACCGATTTTTCAGGGGTCTTGGCGCCCGGCGCTGGGGCCTGATAGGGGGGCAGGAAGGGCTGGCGGGGTGGCTGAGGTTTGGGACCGGCCTGCTTGACCGGCGCCGGCTCGGGCTCGGCCGGCAATGGCAGGGGGCCGGTGCCCAGTTTGAGCAGACGCTTGCGGCGCAGCGGATCGACCGTCGCGGCGACGGTCGTCCAGAGGTGAAAGTCGTGCGGCAGGCGCTTGGGATCACGCTTGGACATGGCAATGAACCGGGCGCTTCAGACGCTGGATCAGTCGAGCTGGCTGGTGGAAATGACCTTCCAGTTGGGATCGCGCGATTTCGGATTGCGCGCAAAGGTCCATTCGTCAGCAATGGTCTGGACCTGATCGGCGTTGCCCTCAACCAGATTGCCATCCTTGTCGCGCGTCGCCGAAACCACTTCAGCGTGAAAGCGCACGGTCAGCGTCACCATTTTCTTGTCGAACTCGGCGTCGGCATACTCGACCTTGGGCAGGCCGACAAAGGTGAAATCGACGGTCTGGCCAGCGGCTTCGCGCTCGGCGATAGCGCTCTGGAAGCCCTCGAAGACGTCCTTTTCGAGCAGGTTTTTCAGCGTAGCCCGATCACCGGTGGCGTAGCCGGTCACGATCATCTCATAGGCCTGCTTGGCACCATCGAGAAAGGACTTGGGCGTGAAGGTCGGGTCGGCTTCGGCCACGTCCTTGAAGCCGACGGCCAAGGCGGCATCGCCATGGGAATATTGTTCGATCTCGGCCTCGATCTTGCGGGCACGGCGTTCATCATCAAGTTCGGGGGCAACCGTGCCCTTGGGACGCAGCGGCACCACGGTATCCTCGCCGGTGCCGGCGTCGGCCGGCTTGCGGCGCTCGACAGGCGGGCGCTCCGTGCCGGTGCGTGTTCCCAGCACCGAACGCAGTCGGAACAGGACAAAAACCGCTATGGCGATCACGATGAGAGTGGGCAGATCGAAAAATTCGTCCATTGGGCAGTGCACCTTACCGTCGTCAGCGTCAGAAAATGACGTGGGAGCGCTCGCTGAGCGCAGGATTTGAACTATATATAGGCAAAGCCTCACCCCAAAACCAGTTCACGATGGGGTCAACGCCGTTTTGCCGCGCTTTATGCGAGAAGGATACCCGATCTTGGCCCGTTTTTTTGCCTTCAGCCTGCTTGCGCTGCCCATTATCGAGATCGCCATATTCATCAAGGTGGGCCAGACCATCGGGTTGATGCCCACCCTGGC
>CAXBKI010000612.1:0-2131 GCA_963975955.1 uncultured Devosia sp. | reverse complement strand
GTCGACGCCCTAGTCTGGGCGATCACCGAGCTGCTGCTCAATGGTGCGGAGCCGCGGGTGCGCGGGCTGTAGGCAGACGCTACTTCAACTTGGCGCATTCAGCGCACAAGGGCTTGCCGCCCGTGCCCGTGCGCAGGTTTTCTGCCTCGATATTGTTGCCTGTATTGCAGTCGGAGTTGTTGTGGTGAACCGCTGCCTTAATTGAATGCCAAGGGGATCTTTTTGCCATTTCGTGTCGCCCGGTGCCGATGTCGTTGTCGGCGGAAAATAGACACGATTCCTGCCCCTCGATCTGTCCGCAGGACTACTTACGCCGAACGACAGACGCGCCGTCGGATGCTCTGATAGCAGGCCTTGCGGCACTGCCCACAGGGTGCACGTCCAAGCGCGTCAGACCAAAACAGGACCAAAAACATGCCGAACTGGATCAACCGCCTGCTCGGCGGCGGGATGAACACGCCGTCCGAGCGCAAGGATTTGCCGGGCACAGCCTGCTCAGCCTCAGCCAGCTGGGGGCGGCCAGCTGGAGCCAGCGCGGGTTTGCCAGCCTGGTCAATCAGGGCTTTGCGCGCAATCCTGTGGTTTATCGCTGTGTGCGCTTGATCGCCGAAACCGCCAACCGCGTGCCGCTGGTGGTGTCAGAGAACGGCCAGCGCGTGCAGACCCACCCATTGGCGGCGCTGCTGGGGCGACCCAATGGGCGGCAGTCGGGCGGCGAACTGCTCGAGGCGGTCTATGCCTATCTGCAGACGGCGGGGAATGCCTATCTGCAGGCCGGCGTGGTCGACGGCGCCGTGCGCGGGCTGTTTTGCCTCAGGCCCGACCGGATGAAGGTGGTGGCCGGCGCCGATGGCTGGCCAGTGGCCTATGATTATACGGCCGGGGGTCGCACCCAGCGTCTGGGCCAGGACGGAGTGCCGGTGCCCAGCGTGCTGCACATGGCGCTGTTTCATCCGCTCGACGATCACTATGGCATGGCCCCGCTCGATGCGGCCCAGACCAGTCTGGATATCCACAACGCCGCCGGGCAATGGAACAAGGCGCTGCTCGACAATGCGGCGCGGCCCAGCGGGGCGCTGGTCTATTCCATGGCCGGTGGCAGCCTGACCGATGAGCAGTTCACCCGGCTCAAGGACGAGCTCGAAGCCAATTTCGCCGGCGCGGGCAATGCCGGCCGGCCCATGGTGCTCGAAGGCGGGCTGGACTGGAAGACCATCGCGCTATCGCCGCGCGACATGGATTTCATCGAGGCCAAGCACGCCGCCGCGCGCGACATCGCGCTGGCCTTCGGCGTGCCGCCCATGCTGCTGGGGATCCCCGGCGACAATACCTATGCCAACCTGGCCGAGGCCAATCGGGCGCTGTGGCGGCAGACGCTGATCCCGCTGGTGGTCCGCGTCGCCGACGAGCTCAGCAACTGGCTGGCACCGGCTTTCGACGGCGCAACCATCGCGCCGGATTTCGAGGGTGTCGAGGCTCTGGCCGAGGATCGCGCAGCACTGTGGGCGCGGATCGGCGCAGCGGAGTTTTTGAGCGACGCGGAGAAGCGGGCGATGCTGGGGATTTAGGCGGCGCGGGTCTGGCGGTGGCCGGCCAGCAGGCCGCGGACGGAGACGTCTTCGTCGATTGCGGGCCAGTGAATGCCTTCGCCGCGACCGATCAGGCGCCAGTTGGCACGGTCGGCATCTGAGGCGTCGCGCAGGCGGGGGAACCACTCGAGCGGGACCAGCAACTCACGACCATCGTCCAGGGTCACGCGCAAAAAGGTTGCGCCGACGGAGACGTCAATGGCCAGGGGTTCGGTCTGCAGCGTCAAAGTGGTCATGCCAGGCCTTCAGGAATTGGGTTCGGTGCGCAACGACCAGACGCCGGACAGTGCCCAGCTCATGGGAGCGCACGCGCTGCGATGATGCCAGTTCCACTGGCTCAAGCCAATACTTGGCGAGCTTATCGCCAAATTCAATGTGAATGTGTGGCGGTTCGTCGTTCTCGTTGCTGAAGAAGAAAAACCGATAGCCATCAAGGCGGAGAATGGTCGGCATGCAGGCCCTCTCTGAAGATGACCCAGGTTACCGAACTGACAGAACGCAAGTCGCGCGTAAGCAGCAAGTTGTCAACATCTAATATCAGA
>CAXBKI010000611.1:0-2132 GCA_963975955.1 uncultured Devosia sp. | reverse complement strand
GGATCCGCGCGGCTTCGCGGATCTTGGCATCGCGCTCGTCCCTGGGGGTCTTCTTGATGCGAAGGCCGAAGCCGACATTGTCATAGACGCTCATATGCGGGTAAAGCGCATAGGACTGGAACACCATGGCCACGCCGCGATCTCGCGGCTGCACGGTATTGACCACCTGGCCGCCAATGCTCAATTGACCGCCGGTGATGTCCTCGAGCCCGGCAATCATGCGCAGCAGGGTGGATTTGCCGCAGCCGGACGGGCCGACGAAGACGACGAACTCGCCATGCTCGATTTCGAGGTTGACGCCCTTGATGTCCTCGACTTCGCCATAGGTCTTCTGCAGGTTTTGCAGGCTCAGTCCAGCCATGATGTTGTCTCCGTTTTCCGTTCAGACCTTGGCGCCGGGGGGGAGCTTGTCCAGTTCGGTGTGCAACAGGCCATCGGCATCGACCCGCACCGGGATGGGGTCGGACACCTGACCGATGAACGAGCCATCGGCGGCGTCGTGCAGGAAGCCCATATAGACCAGGCCAGAATCGGTCTTGACGATCTTGCCGGCATAGCGGCTGCCCTGGGCGCCATCGAAGAACGGGCCGGGTGCGACTTCCCATGGTCCCAGCGGATCATCGGCCATGAGATAATGCGAGCCGCGAACGGGCTTTTCCGGGTTGAGCTTCTTGTAGGCCTCGGACCAGTGCGAGCCATCGGTGCAGAACAACATGTACCATTTGCCGTTCACCTCGAAGACCTGCGGCACCTCCATCTGGCCGAACATGCCGCCCTTATAGACGGGGGGCTGGAGCGTCCAGGTGTTGAGATCGGGCGAGGTCGCCAGGCCCACCGTGCCGCCGGCATTGGGCTCGGCGGTGCCGGGCCGGCGCGCGACCATATACATCAGCCAGCCATCGCCCCTGGGGTTCTTCATCACCCACGGATCGCGGAAGGCGCGGTCGTGCCAGTGACCGGGGGTATATTCTTCATAATCGGGGCCCGAGATGTCGAGCGCCAGACCATTGCCCACGCGGGTCCAGTTGTGGCCATCGGTCGAGGTGGCGTGGCCGATGCGCTGCTTCATGCCGTCCTCGGCGTGCTCGGTACCGGTATAGAACAGGTGCCACAGGCCGGTGTCGTCGCGCAGGGTCGAGCCGGTCCAGGTGGTCCAGTCGTCCCAGGCGGTGGGGGCGGCCGGCCCGAAGGTCGTGCCCAGATGGGTCCAGTTGATCAGGTCTTTGGAGACCGCATGGCCCTGGGTGACATTGCGGTGGCGCATGTCGGGATGGGCCAGGGTGTTGTCGGCCTGGAGGAAATAGATGTGGTAATCATCGCCATCGCGATAGGTCCAGAAGTCCCAAATCCATTTGTCTTTAAGTGCGAGAACCAATGTCTGGCCTTTCTAAATAGAAGCGTCAGCCCTTGATGCCGGTCGAAGCGATCGAGGTGATGAAGGCGCGCTGGAGGAAGAGGTAGAAGGCAAGCACCGGCAGGGTGATCATGGAGAGGTAGGCCATGACCTCGCCCCAGGCGGTGTTGAGCTGGAAGAAATATTGCAGGCCGACCATGACCGGCCGGAACTGCTCGGACTGGGTCACCATGAGCGGCCAGAGATACTGGTTGTACATGGCAAGGAATTTAAGGATCGCGGCGGTCGCGAAGACCGGGCCGGCGATCGGCACGATGACCATGGAATAGACCTGGAACCAGCTCGCGCCGTCCAGCCGTGCCGCCTCAATGAGTTCCTTGGGCAAGTCGCGAAAGAACTGTACGAACAAGAAGATGGTCAGCGCGTCGGCCAGGAACGGCACGATCTGCACGTGATAGGTGTTCAGCCACCCCCAGGTGATGCCGCTGCCGCCGATCCAGGGCAGGGAATTGACCACCATCAGCATCGGCACCGCGATGGTTTCGAAGGGGACGATCAGCGTGGCGATGATGATCGAGAGCACGATCTGCTTACCGCGGAAGTCGAGGAAGACGAAGGCAAAGGCGGCCATCGAGCACAAAAAGAGCGAGCCGATCACCGTCAGCGTGGTGACAAGGATCGAGTTGAACACGAAGAGCCCCACCGGCACCCGGCGGAAGGCGGCGAAGTAATTGTCGAGCGAAATCTCGCCGACCGGCAGGAAGGCGCGGAACGAGGA
>CAXBKI010000610.1:0-2133 GCA_963975955.1 uncultured Devosia sp. | reverse complement strand
TACTTTTGACCAGCCGACCTTGAGCACCATGAGCGCGACCCGACCTGACAGCGCATGGAAAGTGCGATTTTCCCATTGCTGGGACCCTGCAAGAAAGTGCCTGCCTTGAATAGTATGAACGGCCCTCATCTCATCTGCGACAGTGCGTCCCCGTCATGGGGCCTGGTGCGTCGCAGGGTACCTGTTCGCCTGCTGGTGGGCTGGATTGCTTGCCTTCTGACCAATCTGATGCTGATCGGTGGCACTACGGCGCAGGTAAATATCGAGGCTGGGTCGCCCGCCGCCGATCCCAAATCGGTGACGGTGGGCTATCATCTCAGCCCGCCCTTTGTGATGCGCAACAGCGATGGGGTCCTGGGCGGGATGGCCGTGGAGTTGTGGGAGGAAATTGCCAGCGGGCTTGGCTACGCTTCAACCTATGTCGACTATCCGACAATTGGCGGGCTCATCGCGGCAAGTGAGGCGGGGCAGATCGACATTGCGGTCAGCAATATCTCGATCACCGAGGAACGAGCCACGACAGTGGACTTCACGCAGCCCTGGTTCGATGGCGGTCTGCGGGTCATGGTCGACGAGAGCGGCACCACTACCCCGGGCGACATCTGGAGTGGTCTGGGGGATGCCGGCTTTCTCAAGGCCTATGGCTGGATCATTCTGCTCATCGTACTGGCAACGCTGGGGCTAACGCTGTTTGATCGTCGCTTCGACAAGAACTTCCCTGCGCGCTGGCGGGATGGCCTGGCTGAAAGCTTTTATTCCACCATGCTTCTGGTGACCAAGGGCACCTTGCCCGGCCGCACCCGCCTGTTCGGCTGGGCGGGCCGCATTTTCTCGGCACTCTGGCTGGTTGTGGGCATTGCCGTGTTCGCCTTCGTTACGTCCTCGGTCACCAGCGTGATGACCAGCCTGGCTATCGAAGGCGCCATCAATGGCCCCGATGATCTTGGCGGGCATACCGTTGGCGTTCTGGAGGGGGGCGTTGGCGAGCGTGCCATGCGCGCCGAATTCGTCAATATCCGTCGCTTTGACAACATAGAGATGGCGGTGCAGGCGCTGCGGGAAAACACGGTTGACGCCGTGGTGGCCGATGGACCGGTGCTGGAATACTACAAGCTGCAGCACCCCGATGAGGGACTGGATGTGGTCGGGCGGATCTTCAACCCGGACAAGTATGGTTTCGCGATGCCCTATGCCACGGATTTGCTGATGGTCCCCGTGACAGTCAGGCTGCTCGGCCTCAAGGAAGACGGCTTTCTCGACATGCTTGAAGAGCGCTATTTTGGGGATGAGCGCTAGAGGCCGGTCCGTTGGGCAGGCAGGGAGGACAGCGAGGCCGTTGTCCCCTCCAGACGGGCCTCGGCTAAAGCCAGCCGGCAAGCACGCCAGCGCCTGCCAAGGCGATGGTGCCACCCGCCAGACGGCTCAGCACGCGGCCGTGGCGCCCGGCGAACTGGATCATCCCCAGTGTGGCGACAAGACCTGTCAGATGCAGCAGTGCGGTCGCCGCGAGGAAGCCGGCGGCATAGCCAAGGCCCTCGGCAGTGGCTGGCATTTCGGTGCCGTGCGCATGGCCGTGGAATACCGCAAAAACGCCAACCAGCGCCATGGAAACCGCAAGGGGCAGGGGGCGGCGCAGCATGGCGGCGATGCCGATCACCACACTGGACAGGCCGATGCCAAGTTCGACGAAGGCAATGTCAATGTGGGCGGCGCCCAGGACAAAACCCAGCACCATGACGCTGAGAAAGCTCACGGGAACGAGCCAGCGCGCGCTGCCGCCCAGTGCGCCACCAAGCAGGCCTACGGCGAGCATGGCCAGAACATGGTCCAGGCCTGCCAGGGGATGTGCGAAGCCGTGAGTGAAGCCAACAGCGTCCCCGACGCCGGTATGGGCGAAGGCGACGGTTGGCGAGAACACCAGGATTGCAAGGGCGAACACAAAACGCATGAGCTTCCTTCCGGGCCCTGTCGGGCCCTGAGTGAATAGTGTCGGCAGCCGCCGCGGATTCCCTAAACTCGCCTGATCTTTATTGGCTGGCTGGTCGCATTTGTAAATGCCAGTATGGCATTGATCGAAGATGACTGCTCCAGGCGCGTTGCAAGCTGGTGCTGTGCCTGCCAGCGTCCCTGAAA
>CAXBKI010000609.1:0-2139 GCA_963975955.1 uncultured Devosia sp. | reverse complement strand
CAGGAACGGCACCTCGCGGCTGCGCACTTCCAGCACCGCGCGGCTGCCGGTGCCTCCGGCGGGGGAGTGGCCAAAGCCGGGGTCGAAGAAGCCGGCATAGTGCACGCGGAATTCGCCCACCAAGGGATCAAACGGCATCATTTCGGCTGCGTGGGTGGGCGGCACGTGGACGGCCTCGTCACTGACCAGAATGTAGAATTCGTCAGGGTCCAGGATCAGTTCCTCGCGGCCCCGGTTATGCAGCGGCTCCCAGAACTCGTGAACATCGAGGGCAGCTTTCTTGTCCACGTCCACGACAGCTGTGTGTCGCTTGGAGCGGAAGCCGACCAGACCATTGCGGCCCATGCCCTTGAGATCGATCGAGAGCGCCACGCCTTCGCCAACCGGCACATCATTGTCGAACACCAGGGTATCGCTGGCGTGCAGGGCCTGATGCTCAGTAATGGTCAGGCGATTGTCGCCACAGCGGAACCGCATCTGGCTCAGCCGTGACCCGGTGCGCACCAGGATGGGGAAGGTGCGGGGACTGATTTCAAGATAGAGCGGGCCCTGGTAGCCAGCAGGCATCTGGTCAAAGCCACGGGCGCGATCACCGATCACCCGGGTGAAGACATCGAGGCGCCCCGTCGAGCTTTTCGGATTGGCCGAGGCGCTGACCATGTCGGGCAGCTCCAGGCTTTCCTGCAGCGGCACCAGATAGACGCAGCCTCGCTCCAGTACGGCACCGCGCGTCAGGTCGATCTCGTGCAGCTTGAGCGCTTCGATGCGCTCGGCCACCGAGTGGCTGGGACCGGGCAGGAAGCTGGACCGCACGCGAAAGGCGACATCGCCCAGACGCAGGTCGAGACTGGCCGGCTGCACCTGATCGGCGTCAAAGGCGCGAGCGGCGGTGATGGCGTCTTGCTTGTGCAGCGCCTCTATCAAACGCGCGGGAAAGACGCCCTGCGGCCAGGTCTGTTGTTTGTCCATGGATTGCTTTTCCTGGTGCCCTTGGTTGTCTCTAGCAATCCCTGCAATTGACGCCAACAGCCAATTGGCTTTAGATCACAAGCAGTGGTGATTTGGCCGGTCGCTTGCAGCCACTTAAAACAAATTGCTAAAGACCGTTTGGGAGCCGGCCGCCTGTTAGCGAGCCGGTTTTTTTGTTTTGAAAGCGTGACCCATGTCCAAAGCGAACAACCCCCTTAGCGATCCCAGCCGTCGGTCGGCCGAGACCCAGCTGGTCCATGGCGGCACGCATCGTAGCGAGTTCAACGAAACCAGCGAGGCGCTGTTCCTGAATTCGGGTTACAGCTACCCCAGCTCGGACCATGCCGAGCGCCTGTTCAAGGGCGAGATCCCCGGCGCCCACAACTACTCCCGCTTTGCCAACCCCACCGTTGACGTGTTCCAGACGCGCATGGCCCTGCTCGAAGGCGCCGAGGCGGCGCGTGGCTTTGCCACCGGCATGGCCGCTGTCACCGATGCTGTGATGAGCCAGGTTCGTGCCGGCGACCATATCGTGGCATCGCGCGCGCTGTTTGGCGGCTGTCGCTTTGTTGTCGAGGATTTCATGCCGCGCTTTGGCGTCAGCTCGACGCTGGTTGATGGGCGCGATCCCGCCAATTTTGCCGCCGCCATGCAGCCCAATACCAAGGTGGTGTTCATCGAGACCCCCACCAATCCGACCCTCGAACTGGTTGATATCAAGGCGGTGGCCGATATTGCCCATGCTCATGGCGCCGTCCTGATCGTTGATAACGTCTTTGCCACCGCGCTCTACCAGAAGCCGCTTGAACTGGGCGCCGATCTGGTCACCTACTCGGCCACCAAGCATATCGACGGGCAGGGCAGGGTGCTGGGCGGTATCGTGCTGGGCTCCAGGAAACTGATCGAAGGTGACCTGCACACCTTCCTGCGCCAGACCGGTGCTTCATTGAGCCCCTTCAACGCCTGGGTGCTGGCCAAGGGGCTGGAGACCATGCCGCTGCGCGTTCGGCAGATGACCGACAGTGCCGAAAAACTGGCTGACGCGCTGGCCAGCCACCCCAAACTCAATCAGGTGATCTATCCCCATCACGCCAGTCACCCGCAATATGAACTGGCCAAGAGGCAGATGACGCGCGGCTCATCCCTGATCGCCCTGGACCTCAAGGGCGG
>CAXBKI010000608.1:0-2140 GCA_963975955.1 uncultured Devosia sp. | reverse complement strand
TGTGCGACTGCCGGATCATTGAGGCACTGGCCGACCACAGCCATTGCCTGAGCGAGCACTAGGGTACCGGTTCCGAGAGAGGATGGCCCCGTGGCGCCACCCCCATTCCAGACACTCAAGTCCGCCGGAGCGATCTGACCCTGCGGGCCGCTCTCAGGCGTAACAGACCCAGCCGCGAAAGCTCAGGCCGGCATAGAACAGGCTGACGCCGGAAAAGCCGGCTTGCTCGAGCATGGCCTCGTCGTCCTGGGGCGAGAGGATGGAGAGGCGCGTGCCGATGGCCTGGCGGGCCTTGTCCACATCGCCCTTTACTTCGCCGCCGAACGCGACGTGACGGGCGATCCAGAGCGAGCGCTCGGGCTCGGTCTGGGAAAAGCTGATATGGGCGAGGACGAAGGGCGCGCCGGGCGCAAGGCGGCTATGGATCTGCCGCAGGGTTTCAAGGCGCTGATCCCGTGGCACGAAGTGCATGGTCAGGAGGCATACGGCGCCATCGAAGGGCCCCTCGGGCGCGACCTCGATATAACCCTCATGCAGTTCGATGCGCGCCAGGTGGGGCGCTGCGATCTGCTCGGCCGTCCGCAGCATGTCGGCCGACGGGTCGATGCCATCGAAACGCCAGCCGGGGTGCTCGTCGGCCAGCGCCTTGAGTTCAAGACCGCCGCCGGCGCCCAGCACCAGCACCCGCCCCTGGGCCGGCACGCGCTCGGCGAGCAGCATGGCGGTCATGCGATGCAGGCTGGCAAAGCCGGGGACCTTGCGGGGCGGTCCCTCGGCATAGTTCTGCGCATGGGTGCCCGAAAAGGCGGCGGGGCGTGCCCCGGGAACAGGTGGGTTGCTAGCATTGGTCATGTAACTTTTATTGTTACATGAGCAATGCGATGTCAATACGAAGCTGTCTAGGGCGAGGTGACCGCCGTCTAGGACTCAGCCTTGTCGCCGACCGGCTGGGGCGTGTAGCGGGCGAGGGCGCGAATGACCTGCTTGGCGGTGATGCTGCCGATCTGGTTGCCGCTATCGTCCTTGACGCCGACCCATTCGTGCTCGGCAAACAGCGGCAGCACGTCCTCGCAGCGGGCATCGCGCGGCACCAGGATCTCGGCGGGCTGGCCCGGACCTTCCTGCATGATCGAGCGTACATGAATGGCGCGGGCCTTGTTCACCTCGCGCACGAACTCCTCGATATGCTCATTGGCAGGCCGCAGCACGATATCTTCGGGCTTGCCCTCCTGCTGCAGCGCGCCGTCCTTGAGCACGGCGATACGGTCGCCGATCTTGAGGGCTTCGTCAAAGTCGTGGGTGATGAACAGGATGGTCTTGCCCAGCGATTTCTGCAGCTCGATCAGCTGGTCCTGCATGCCCGAGCGGATCAGGGGATCGAGGGCGGAAAAGGCCTCATCCATCAGGATGATGTCGGTATCCATCGCCAGGGCGCGGGCCAGGCCGACGCGCTGCTGCTGGCCGCCGGAAAGCTGGCGGGGCTGGCTGTTCTCGTAGCCGGCCAGACCCACGGGTTCGATCCACTTGGCCGCGGTGGCGAGACGCTCATCCTTGGCAACACCGCGCACTTCCAGGCCATAGGCGACATTGTCGATCACCGAGCGGTGCGGCAGGAGGCCGAACTTCTGGAACACCATGGCGATCTGGGTGCGACGGAAGGTGCGCAGCTCGTCCAGATTCATCTTCATCACATCCACGCCGTTGACGATGATCTCGCCGGCGGTGGGATCGATCAGGCGGTTGACGTGGCGGATCAGGGTGGATTTGCCCGAGCCGGAAAGGCCCATCACCACGAAGATCTGGCCCTTGGCGATGTCGAGCGAGACCTCATTGAGGCCAACGACGTGATTGGTCTCGGCCTGCACTTCGGACTTGGACTTGCCCGACTGCAGCAGGGCCAGGGCGCCTTGCGGGTCATCGCCGAAGATCTTGGTGACGCCGCGCATGACGATGGCGCGTTCTCTTGGGGCGGCGCCAGGCGTTGTCGATTGCTGGGCGGTGCCGGTGGGCTTGGTTTGGACTTCGGACATTTAGCGTGCCTCCGCCAGGCCGATGCGGGCCTGCAATTGTTTGCCGAATGCCTGGGTGACCCGGTCAAAGATAATGGCCAGGGCGACGATGCCGAGACCGGCGAACAGGC
>CAXBKI010000607.1:0-2148 GCA_963975955.1 uncultured Devosia sp. | reverse complement strand
GCGCGGCCGATAATGTCGGTAAAGGCGATAGCGCACTCTTCCAGCCGATCGGCTGGCCCGGTACCCATCACCAGCACGGACTGATCGCCCGGCGTGGCGATCGTGGCTGGCGGCTCGTTGGGCAAGGCCTCGCCGGTGGCCCATTCCCAATCTTCGCGGAACAGCAGGGCACAGCCCAGAGCGGCTGGGCCCGAGACCCGAACATGGGTATCGCGCCAGTGCCCCACCTTGGGGTCCTGGCCGAGATATTCCACGCCCACATTGTGGCCGCCCACCCAGGCATGCTGGCCGTCGGCAACCACGATCTTGCGGTGATTGCGGTAGTTGATCCGCGTCGGACCATAAAGCCGCAGGAATTTGTGGCGCTGGTTGAAACCGGCCACCTTGATGCCGGCGGCCCGCAGTTCCGCGCGGAAACGCCTCGGCATGCCCGTGCTGCCGATATCGTCATAGAGCAGGAACACCCTCACGCCGGCCCTGGCGCGCTCGATCAGCCGTTCCGCCAGTTCCTGGCCCAGGGCATCGTCGCGCACGATGTAGAACTGCACCAGCAGGTAGCTCCTAGCCGCCGCAATGCCGGCGAAGATGGAGTCGAACGTGGCGCGCCCGTCCACCAGAAGCTCGACATCGTTGCCGCTCAGAAACGGTACTTCGGAGACCTTGGCCTGTACCGGCCAGAGGGCATCGGTTTCCCGGTCAATCAGCGCCAGGTCCTTGGCGCGCAGGGGACGTGCAGCACGGCCATTGCGGATGCGGTCCGTCGCATAGTCGTCAAAGGCCTTCCAGCCGAAGACCAGATAGAGAAATGCCGTGGGGAAGGGCAGCAGCGCCAGCGCCAGGATCCAGGCAATCGAGCCCTGCGAGGTGCGCGAAATCATGATTTCGCGCACGGCGCATACAAAGGCCAGCAGGTAAATCGCGGCCATGACCGCCGCCACAATATGCAGATCGGCGAATACCGCGCGCAGAACGTCGTCAAAGCCGACCAAAACATTGCCCCAGACTCATGGAGCCGCACTCTAGCAGGCTGACCTGATCGAACAAACTGTCTGAGGCGAACCCGTCCTAGACCGGCTCGGGCATCATCACGCTGGAGATATCAATCGGCGTGCGATCTTCCAGCCAATTGGGCACCGGCAGCCCTTTTTCGCGCAGGAATTCGGGGTTGAAGATCTTGCTGGCGTAGCGGTTGCCATAATCGCACAGGATGGTGACGATGGTCTTGCCCGGTCCCAGATCGCGCGCCATGCGCACGGCGCCGGCGATATTGATGGCGCTCGAGCCGCCCAGGCACAGTCCCTCATGCTCAAGCAGGTCGAAGATGTAGGGCAGGGCCTCGCCGTCGGAAATCTGGTAGGGGTAATCCACCGTCAGTCCTTCCAGATTGGCGGTGATGCGGCCCTGGCCTATACCCTCGGTGATCGAGTTGCCGGATGATTTGAGCTCGCCGTGGGCATAGTAATTGTAGAGGGATGCGCCTTCGGGATCGGCCAGGCCGATCTTGACATCACCGCTGCGTGCGCGAAGGGCTTCGGCGACGCCAGCCAGTGTACCGCCTGACCCTACTGCGCATATGAAGCCGTCAACGCGGCCATTGGTCTGCTGCCAGATCTCGGGGCCCGTGGTTTCAGCATGCGCCCGTCGATTGGCGACGTTGTCGAACTGATTGGCCCAGACAGCGCCCTCGGGCAGCTCGGCATTGAGCTTTTCCGCCAGACGCTGCGATACCTTGATGTAATTATTGGGGTTCTTGTAGGGCTTGGCCGGCACCTCGATGACCTCGGCGCCATAGAGCCGCAACGCGTCCTTCTTTTCCTGGCTTTGGGTTTCGGGGATGACGATCACCGATTTGAATCCC
This sequence comes from uncultured Devosia sp., assembly GCA_963975955.1. Taxonomy (GTDB): domain Bacteria; phylum Pseudomonadota; class Alphaproteobacteria; order Rhizobiales; family Devosiaceae; genus Devosia. Next base: position 290 of record CAXBKI010000607.1, on the reverse strand, counting down.
AGCGAGTTGGCGACCAGGGTCAGGCCGATCCCGGTATTGCCCGCCGTGCCTTCAACAATGGTGCCACCGGGCTTGAGGGTTCCAGACTTGACGGCATCGTGGATGATGAACAGCGCCGCGCGATCCTTGACCGACTGCCCGGGGTTGAGGAACTCCGCCTTGCCCCAGATATCGCATCCGGTCAGCGTGGAAACGCGGTTGAGACGGATCAACGGCGTATTGCCGATGGCGGAAATGAGGTCGCTGTGCTTGGCCATGGCGCAATCTGCTGGGGTTGTTAAACCATGAGC
>CAXBKI010000606.1:0-2164 GCA_963975955.1 uncultured Devosia sp. | reverse complement strand
TCGGCTGGGCCTTCGGCGAGATATTCGACGGGGCGTTCACCAATACGGGCATCGCGGGCGGTGCGGTTGGCGCGCTGATCCAGGGCTTCAAGCGGGCGGCATTTTCCAACGAAGCAGGGGTCGGTTCGGCGGCCATCGCCCACTCGGCGGTGCGCACCAAAGAGCCGATCACCGAAGGCTTCGTCTCGCTGTTGGAGCCGCTGATCGATACGGTGATCATCTGCACCATGACGGCGCTGGTCATCATCATCACCGGGCAATTGGTGGTCGATGCCGAAACGGGGCGTTACCTGCTGGATGAGGGTGCGAGCACCATTCAGACGGTCGACGGCAACAAGGGCGTGGCGCTGACGTCGGCGGCCTTTTCGGCATCCTTCGGAGGGTTCCAATACGTCCTGGCGGTTGCCGTGATCCTGTTCGCCTTCTCGACGATGATCAGCTGGTCCTACTATGGTCTCAAGGCCTGGACCTTCCTGTTCGGCGAAGGACAGACGACGGAGCTGGTGTTCAAGCTGCTGTTCTGCGTCTTCATCGTGATCGGCGCGGCGGCCAGTCTTGGGCCGGTGATCGACTTCTCGGATGCGGCGATCTTCTCGATGGCGATCGTGAACATCATCGGTCTCTATCTGCTGATGCCGATCGTCAAACGCGAGCTGAACAGCTACATGGCGCGCCTCGACTCGGGAGAAATCCGCAAGTTCGCCTGACGCACGGTCAGGCGGCACAGTGATGAAAGGCCGTCTTGCGGTGCGTCCCAGACCTTTGGAGGATACGAGAATGGCGAAGCGCCGGAATTTCACAGATCAGTCTGCCAAGATGGCGTTGAAAGCGCTACGTGGTGACAAGACCGCGCCGGAGATCGCGGCGAAGCAAACCCTGGGATCGAACACTAGCCTAAGGAGCCTGTACGCACAAAATCCGACTTAAAACGTATGCTCCGGAATTACCGTGATTTACCCGCAGGTCGAGGAGACAGCGATTGGGTATAAAGTCCAGAACGTCGCAATTAGAGCTGTCCAGGAGTTGGTAATACTCAACCTGCGAATGAAGCTTGAAGTTGTGCCGAAGCGTTGTGTGCGCAGTGCGAGCAACAAGAGAAGTTGGAAAAAGATGGTAGCGGTCCAAGCCAGAAACAGAACCCAGCGAAAAAGGGACATGACGGGCAAGGCCACTTCGGTCCAGCCTGAGGCGCAGCCGAGACCATGCAGCCCATAGATCGCGCTGAAACTGGCCAGCCAGACCAACAGGGGCAACAGGACGCGCAGCAACTCTTTCACATGATCATCCCCGGCAGATGGACCGCGAGCAGGATCAGCACCGTGATCGCCGCCAGATAGTCAGTCCAGAGCGCCACCACGGCGAATGCCGCTCGACGCCGGGGTGAGGTGTAGCCACGCCGGACTTGCAGGATCAAAAAGCTTTGCATCAGCATGACGAGCAGGGCATGGGCCAGCCCGTAAGCGCCGAGGATCAGCAGGGTCGCGGCATAGGCATGGCCGTCCGGGGGCGGCAGGCGGAAGAGCATCAGGCCGAAAACCACAACCGTGGCCGCTGTTGCCAGCAGCGCCGGAACGAGGGCGGTCATAAGGGCGGCACCCGCGCGGTTGCGGCGGGCGCTCAGGTGCTGGGCTACGGCGCCTGTGAGCGCTGCACCGGTGCCGAAGCCAAGTTCGGCCCAGGAGGGAACAAACCATTGGGCAGGCGGCCAGCCCGGCGCGACCGTCCAGAGGAAAGCATAGCCAAAGAGCAGGGAGCCGAAGAAGGTGGCATTGGCCACCAGTAGGAAGATCGAGCCCCACCAGCCCGGTGATCTGTCGCCTTCGCTCGCCAGCGGCAGTGGCGCGCCGCGCCCCGCCTCTTGTAGCCCCTGATCGGCCCGCGCGCCCAATTGCCAGACCCAGACCAACGCCAGCGCTGCAACACCCGCAAGTGCCAGCGGTGTGAACCAGAAGAGCTTGAGCAGGATCGACAGGAAGAATCCGCCCGTCATCGCCGCCATCAGGATCGGCAGCCGGGTATTGCCGGGGTAGATGACAAGCGCCTCGGGGCGGCCGCTGGCAGCATCGACCATCAAGGTCTCGCGCCGGGCTGCCTTGGGCGCGCCCAGATAGCCGTCGCCCATGGCCAGCCGGTTGGCCAGGTCCGGGGTGTTATAGAGCGGGGT
>CAXBKI010000605.1:0-2166 GCA_963975955.1 uncultured Devosia sp. | reverse complement strand
TTGAAGATCAGGTCCCAGCTGTCGGTAGGCGCGTCGGCGCCCAGGATTTCGTTGACCTTGGCGACATTGTAGCCATAGCCGATCGTGTTGATCATATAGGGCACGGCATGGGCGTTGTCGGGGTCCTGGTTGGCGGCGGTGGCCATCACGGCAGGGTCGAGATTGCCCAGATTGGTCAGCTTGGACTTGTCGAGCGGCAGGATCAGGCCTGCCTGGATCTGGCGTTCGAGGAAATTGCCGCTGGGCACGACGATGTCATAGCCCGAATTGCCGGCCAAAAGCTTGGCATCGACGATCTCGTTATTGTCGTAGACGTCGTAGTTCACCTTGATGCCGGTCTCCGCCTCGAAATTGGCGATGGTGTCCTCGGCGATATAGTCGGACCAGTTGTAGACATTGAGAACGGCTTCCTCCTGGGCCAGCACGGGGCTGGCGACCATGAGGGCGCCAAGGGCGAGTACAAGCGATTTGTTCATCTGGACGGGAGCTCCTGTTCGCATTTTCTGGTTTGGTCGCTGCGCCGGGGTGCAGCAGGGGTCGTCATGCTGTCCGCACGGGGACAGCGGCAGCCTTGATCGGCGCTTATCTTTCAAGGCCAAAGCGGGCAGTCGGATGGGCCTGTCGCGTCGCAACGGCGCGCGTGCCGATGCTGGACAATCGGTCTGAAGCTGGCCCGGCAGGGTGCGCGTATCGATCCGCGGACATGGCGCGATCAATCAGAAAAATGGTCAGTGCAGTGCCCCCTCTGCCTTGGCGAATGGGCAAAGCGTAGAGTGAAATCGCCAGCCGGACAAGGGATTTGCCGGTCGGATCGGCTGGGGGTTGACGCTGTGCGACAACAAGGCGCAAAACCCGCGCCAACAGGGGCCGCGCATGCCCGCCATTCAATCGGACGAGAACACGATCATGACTGCCAAGGCCTATCTTTCCATCAGCCCGGATGTGCAACAGGCGCTGGACTCCGGTGCCCCCGTGGTGGCGCTGGAATCCACCATCATCACCCATGGCATGCCCTATCCGCAGAACCTGGAGATGGCCAGAAATGTCGAGGCGGTGATCCGCCGGCATGGCGCGGTGCCGGCCACCATCGCCATCATGGATGGCAAGTTCTGCGTCGGCGTCTCCGGTGCCGAGCTGGAGCGGCTGGCGCTGGCGGGCGGCACGGCGGCCAAGGCCAGCCGGCGCGATGTGAGCGCCTTGCTGGTCAAGGGCGAGATTGCCGGCACCACCGTGGCCACCACCATGCAGATCGCCGCCCTGGCCGGGATCAGGGTCTTTGCCACCGGCGGCATTGGCGGGGTGCATCGGGGCGCCGAGCAGACCTTTGATATTTCCGCCGACCTGCAGGAACTCAGCCGTACGCCGGTGGCGGTGGTTTGCGCCGGTGCCAAGTCGATCCTTGATATCGCCAAGACGCTCGAAGTGCTCGAAACCAATGGCGTGCCGGTGCTGGGCTATGGCACCGATGAATTTCCCGCCTTCTGGGCGCGCCAGAGCGGGCATCCGGTCGATCACCGGTTTGACGATGTCGCCGATATCGCCGGGGTGATTGCCCATCAGCTGGCGCTGGACATGGGTGGGGTGCTGATTGCCAATCCGATCCCGCAGGCCGATGCGCTCGATCCGGCCGCCATCGAACAGCGCATTGCGCAGGCCATCGCCGGCGCGGAAGCCGAAGGCGTGTCGCGCAAGGCGCTGACGCCGTTCCTGCTCAAGCGCATCTTCGAATTGACCGAGGGCAAGTCGCTGGTGGCCAATATCGCCCTGGTGGAAAACAATGCCATGGTCGCCGCCCAGATCGCCGTGGCCCTGGCCGCCCAGCGTCGATGAGCCAGCCGGTCCTGGTGGTCGGGGACGTGATGACGGACCTGATCGTGGTGCCCGAGGGCCCGATTGTCAAAGGCAGCGATCGCCGCGCCACGGTGCGCAGCCGCCCGGGTGGCTCGGGCGCCAACCAGGCGGTGTGGCTGGGGTCGATGGGCGCCGATGTGCGCTTTGCCGCCCGCGTCGGGGACGCCGATCGCGCCACCCATGAGCGATACTTCCAAAGCCTGGGCGTGACGCCGCTGCTGACGGGCGATACGGCGCTGCCCTCGGGCGTTCTGGTCACCATTGTCGATGCCGATGGCGAGCGCAGCTTTCTGACCGATCGCGGCGCCAATCTCA
>CAXBKI010000604.1:0-2172 GCA_963975955.1 uncultured Devosia sp. | reverse complement strand
GACGGCGCGGCGCATGGATACAAGGCCGGCGATCGCCGTGCCGGCCAGATCGATGCCGGTGATTTATGTCTTCTCCCAGGCCGATGATCCAGATGCCCTGTGCCTGCTGCCAGATGACCGCGGCGGTGCGATCCTGGCCGTTCAGCACCTGATCGATGGCGGTCGGCGGCGCATTGCCCACATAACCGGCCCGGCCGAATTCGAAGCGGTAAACCTCCGCCACGCCGGCTATCTGGAGGCCATGGCGGCTTCGGGCATTGCCGTGTCGGCAGAGTATTATCGGAACGGCCAATGGTCGGAGGCATGGGGCCGCGAGGCGGTGGAGCAGCTGTTTGATGGGCAGAGCGAGCCACCGGATGCGCTGTTCTGCGGCAATGACCAGATCGCGCGCGGCGCCACGGATGCGTTGCGGGAACGCGGCCTGTCCGTGCCCCGGCAGGTTGCCGTGGTGGGCTTTGACAACTGGGACGTGATGACGCTGGCGGCACGCCCACCCCTGAGCAGCATCGACATGAACCTGCGCGCACTGGGCCGCGCAGCGGGGGAGCGCCTGATTGCCATGATTGCCGGGGAGCGCCTGACAGGCGTCGAACGGCTGCCCTGTTCACTGGTGGTGCGGCAATCGTCCGACATCACCAGGACCAAAGAAAAAACCGAGGAGACCCTATGATGAGCCGCTACGCCCCCGTGAATTTTCCAGACGTCAAGCTGGAGGGCAAGTTCTGGCACGAGCGCCTGGAGACTGTGCTGACCCGCACCATTCCGAGCCAGCACAGAAAACTCGCCGAAAACACCATTCTGGACTCGCTCAAGCTGCCACAGCCAGTGCCGCCGCTGCGCTTTCCACGTCACCCCAATGGCTTCACCGTGCAGGTGTTCTGGGACAGCGATGTCGGCAAATGGGTCGAAGCGGCCAGCTATGCGCTGGCGCATCGACGCGACAAGGACATCGAAGACAAGATCGAAGCCATTGTCGACGACCTGGAGAAGGCACAGGCGCCGGACGGCTACCTCAACTGCTGGTATCTGGGCCACGAGCCGGACAAGCGCTGGACCAACCTGCGCGACAATCACGAGATGTACAATGCCGGACACCTGCTGGAAGGAGCTGTCGCCTATTTCCGCGTGACCGGTCGGCGGCGGTTTCTCGATATCATGGAGCGCTATCTCGACCATATCTACAGCGTGTTCGGCACCCGTCCCGGACAGAAGCGCGGTTATGACGGGCATGAGGAAATCGAACTCGCGCTGATGAAGCTCTACTACCTGACGCGCGAGCAGAAGCACCTCGACTTCGTGACCTACATGATCAACGAACGCGGCCAGCAGCCACCGCATTATTTCGATGTGGAACGCGCGGCACGTGGCGAGGCGGAGCGGCAGCAGCGCTATGTCTTTGCGGATTATGAATACAGCCAGAGCCACAAGCCGGTGCGTGAGCAGGACAAGGTGGTCGGCCACGCGGTGCGCGCCATGTATCTTTATACCGCCATGGCGGACCTGGCTGCCGAGATCAACGACCCGGCGCTCAAACATGCCTGCGAAGTGCTGTGGGACGATGTGATGGAGACCAAGATGTATGTGACGGCGGGCCTTGGCCCCTCGGCGCAGAATGAGGGCTTCACGCATGATTTCGACCTGCCCAACCAGACGGCCTATGCCGAGACCTGTGCCTCGGTCGCGCTGATCTTCTGGGCGCAGCGCATGCTGCATCTCGATCTTGACGGCAAATATGCCGACATTCTCGAACTGGCAATGTTCAACGGCGCGCTGAGTGGGTTGAGCCGGGATGGCGAGCAGTATTTCTATGCCAACCCGCTGGAAAGCGATGGCACGCCGACACGCTGGGACTGGCACACCTGCCCCTGCTGCACGATGAATGTGAGCCGTCTGGTCGCCTCGGTGGGCGGGTATTTTCTATCGACGGCGGCGGACGGGGTGGCGTTCCACCTCTACGGCGGCATCGATACCGAGGTCGAAATCGCCGGCAACCTCGTCGCACTGCGCGAGATCTCGAACTATCCCTGGAGTGGCGACATCAGGATCGAGGTCGATCCGGCGACGCCAACCACGTTCGACCTCAAATTGCGCATTCCCGGCTGGTGCAAAGGCGCGACCGTTTCGGTCAACGGACAGGCGGTCGACGTCGAAAAAGCGATCAACGGATACCTC
>CAXBKI010000603.1:0-2182 GCA_963975955.1 uncultured Devosia sp. | reverse complement strand
CCGATCTGGCGACCGATGACGGGCGTTGTGAAGGCCCGCACGGCCACGTCATTGCTGACGGCAAGGCCATGATCCATTGCCAGACGGGGGAGGAGTGACACACCGAGCCCGCCCGCCACCATGTTGACCAGTGTGCCAAGCGACGTGGCGGCGACCTGCCCGGCATGGTCGCCGGAATTGAAGCGGCAAATGGACAGGGCATGGTCGCGCAGGCAATGGCCATCTTCGAGCAGCAAGATATCCTCGCCGGCAAGGTCCTCCGAACAAAGGCAGCGTTTCGATGCCGGACGAAACCCAGGGCAAGCCGATCAGGGCGGCGTCCAGCGTGCGGGTGCGCAGCTGGTCGATCAGTCGGGTCGTCTTGTCTTCATGCAGGTAGAGCTTGAGGTTGGGGTAGGTGTCAGCCAGCGAGCGGACGACCTGTGGCAGGACGAAGGGCGCAATGGTCGGGATGGCACCAAGATGGAACGGGCCGGTCAGCATGGCGCCGGCGCTCTGGACGACCTGGACGAGCGCATGGGCATCTGCCAGCAGGGCACTGGCGCGCGAGACGGCCAGTTCCCCGGCATGGGTGAGACGGGCCCCGCGGGCCTCGCGATCGGCCAGCCGGACGCCAAGGAGTTCTTCAAGCTCCTTGATACCGGCCGACAGCGTTGGCTGGGTAACATGGCAGGCTTCTGCTGCGCGCGAAAATGAGCCCGTATCGCCGAGAGCGGCGAGAAACTGGAGCTGTCTGAGGGTCGGAATAGCCATAGAGGGTGCCTATATCAGCGGTAGAAAATATCAATTTTTCTTTTGGGTCGAACCCTCCCAGATGCATGCAGCACGAGCAGAATGGCGAAAGCGCGTTTGAAACGCTGACTCAGGACAGCTTTGAAGGCAAATGGAAGGTTATCTTCTTCTATCCGAAGGATTTCACCTTCGTTTGCCCGACCGAGATTGCCGAATTTGCACGTCTCGGTGGTGAATTCGACGACCGCGATGCTGTTGTGCTCGGTGGTTCGACTGACAATGAGTTCGTCAAGCTGGCCTGGCGCCGCGAACATCCGGACCTGGCCGAACTGCCAATCTGGCAATTCGCTGACACCAATGGTTCGCTGGTTGACGGCCTTGGCGTGCGCGAGCCGGACGCCGGTGTTGCCTATCGTGCGACCTATGTTGTCGACCCGCACAATGTCATCCAGCACGTCTATGTCACCAACCTGAATGTGGGCCGCAACCCGTCCGACACGCTGCGCGTGCTTGACGCCCTGCAGACCGACGAACTGTGCCCATGCAACCGCCCCGTCGGCGGCAACACGCTGGAAATCGCAGCCTAGGCTGCGAGAGGCATACCCTGTCACGGGGCAGGGGACTGACCGGCGCGTGTTTGTGCGACGCCGGTCAGTCCCCATCGCGTGGCATGCGATCCCACCCATTTCGTCTGAAAGGACATCTTGATGTCGCTCGACACCCTGAAATCCAAACTGCCGGACTATGCCAAGGATCTGAAGCTGAACCTCGGCTCGCTGGCGAATGAAACCACCCTGACCGAGCAGCAGAAATATGGCTGCATGCTGGCATCGGCTCACGCTGTTGGCGAGCCGCACACGCTGCGCGGTCTCGAAGCTGAAGCCCGCGCCAAGCTGAGCGATGACGCCCTGAAAGCCGCAAAGGCGGCCAGCGCGATCATGGGCATGAACAATGTCTATTACCGTGCTGTGCACCTTGTCTCGAATGCGACGTACCAGACCGTGCCAGCCAAGCTGCGGATGAATGTCATCGGAGCGCCGGGCATCGAGAAGGCGGACTTCGAGCTCTTCTCGTTGGCCGTCTCGGCGGTGAACGGCTGTGGCATGTGCCTTGATGCGCATGAGGCCGAGTTGCGCAAGCATGGCCTGACCACCGATCAGATCCAGGCCGGCCTGCGGATTGGCGCTGTCGTCAATGCGGTGGCCCGGACCATGGCGGCTGAAACCGCGCTGGCAGCTGAGCCTGCCTGACACGGACCCTGTTCCTCGCACGCATACGCGCCCCCGGAGCCTGGCTCCCGGGGGCGCTTTGCTTGAAGACTCCGTGTATTCGTCACGCGTTGACCAGGGCCGGGCCAACAAAACGGAAGCGCAGACGATGACTTCATCGGCGCCGGGACATTGATTTGATGTAATGTCAGTTGGATTGGTGTGATTTCCCAGTCAACTTC
>CAXBKI010000602.1:0-2191 GCA_963975955.1 uncultured Devosia sp. | reverse complement strand
GCGGTGACGCGCGGATCGTTTTCCCGGGCCTGAGCCATGGCGCGGCCATCTTCCATGACGGTCATCGAGCGGAACTTCAGGATCATGAAGGTGCCGCCATTAAAGCCACGGCGTTCCTGGCGGTAAAGCGCCGGTCCGGGGCTGGTGAGCCTTATCGCGGCCGCGACCATCAAGAGGACGGGTGAGAGGACGACAAGGCCCAGTCCCGCCCCGACGATGTCAAATGCCCGCTTGAGCGCCCGGCCGGTCTCGTCGAGCGGGATGCTGAGCACGCGCACGGAGTCGACCTGTCCGAGCGGGACGATATCGAGCATGCGCGGCTGCTGTCCATTGCCGGCGGGGGTGGGGCAAAGCATCAGATTGATGGCAAAGGGCCGGCAGGGCCGCACAATGCTGTCGATGGCATTGAGGTCCGTCAGCTCACCGACCAGCAGCAGGTGCTTGCAGTGCTTGCTGACGCTGTCGCGGACGAAACTGGTAACGGCCTGGGCCGCTGGCGGTGCATCCGCAAGGCTGCCCTCGAGCATGAAACTGGCGACAACCTGGCTGCCCTGCCGCCAGATCCGGGCTTCGCGCTGAAAGCGCCGAACCGCGTCGGCCTCGCCAATAATGGCAACCCGCTCGATCTGCAGCCGTCCATCATAGAGCATGCTGGCCAGTTGGCGGCAGATCGCGAAGCGCACGCCGGCCAAGACGGCAGCGGCGCCGAGCAGCCAGGTCCACAATGGCGTTCCGAGCGTCAGCGTGCCGCCGAACAGGGCCAATGCCAGAAGCAGCGCGAAGCCGGCGGCGCCCAGCCAGGACACTGCCGCGTGCAGCACGAAAGGCTGCCGGGTATCGGCATAGGTGAGAAACTTGCTGGCCGCAGCGGACGCGAAAAATCCATAAAGAGTACTGGCGGCCAGCGCCAGCACGGCTGCCGGCAGCGCCGGGTAGAGGGCAAACAGGGGCAGGCAGAGCAGCAGGGCAACCAGGCCCTCAAGCGCACTGAAGGCATATCTGAGGTGGGCCCGGCTGAGCATCTGGAAGCGGCGCCGTCGCCGCATTTCAGCATGGTCCAGTGGTATGCTCATCGGGTGGTCCGCCTGGTATATCGTCGGGTCTTCGTGCAGCCTTGCATGTCCCTAGGCCTATCACCGGCGCTGCTCGGGCGCACCCGACACCTTAAGGTGGGGTTAACGGCGACAGTTCGGGCGATGCTGTTAACTCTCTTTTAGCAATTTGGTCCGGCCGGCCTACGTGAGTGCTAGATCAGGTCTGCTCGATGTCGCAGCACCGGAGCGGAGTTCATCCATGCCAGCCAATGCCGATGTTTTTCAGTTCATGTCGATCGAAATCCTGGCAGGCCCCGGCGTTCTGATACCGCGGGCCGAGACCGAACTGCTCGGTCGGACCGCCCTCAAGCTGCTCTCCGAGGGCGGTTTAACCCCCCTGGTCATCGACATGTGCTGCGGGTCGGGCAATCTCGGCCTGGCCATTGCAGATGCAAGAGCCGATGCGCGGGTGCTGCTGAGCGACCTGACCGACGAGACCACCCGGCAGGCGCGCACCAATGCCGAACGGCTGCGGTTTGATGACCGCGTCACCATTGGCCAGGGCGACATGTTTGCCGGCATCGCGGCGGCGCTTGCCGGCGCCAGGGCAGACCTCATCGTCTGCAACCCACCTATATCTCGACGGCCAAGCTGGCCGGGGACAGTGCCTATCTGCTGGAAAAAGAGCCCCGCGAGGCCTTTGATGCCGGCGCCTATGGCATTGCGATCCACCAGCGGCTGATCGCCGAGGCGCCGCAATATCTCAGGCAGGGAGGCTGGCTGGCCTTTGAATTCGGCGCCGGCCAGGATCGCCAGGTCGCCCTGTTGTTGCGGCGCAGCGGCGCCTATGGACCGGTCAGCTTTGCCCTCAATGAAGACGACGTGCCGCGCGTAGCCTATGCGCAATTGCTGTAGCGCGCCGGGACGTTAACGCAAACGAACGGAGGTGGCAGCCTGTGGCGCGGAAATGTGTCAAACAGTCAGCCACGTCCCATGAACGCCCTAGAGCCGATACTGTCATGCGCGCCGCAAGAACCATCCGATCCATGCTGCCCATGGGGCTGTCTTATCTGGCCTCGGGTGGCAGCCTGATCACCTCGAGCGCGGCGCAATTGCTGACCTTCGCCATCCTGGCGCGGTCGCTGGGGGTCGAGGAG
>CAXBKI010000601.1:0-2193 GCA_963975955.1 uncultured Devosia sp. | reverse complement strand
CCCGTCACAAGCCGCCGGAACCGCTGGCCGCCGAACTCGCCGCCTGCCGCGCCGCCCGCCTGCCGCTCATCACCACCAATGCCGGCAACCCCTCCGAACTCGTCAAACAGGTCCACGACTGGGGCGGCCTTGTCATCCATGACGCCACCACGGTCGAACAGGCTGAGAAAGCGGTCGCGGCGGGCGTCGATGGCCTGATGCTGGTCTGCGCCGGCGCTGGCGGCCTTGGCGGCCTGCTCAGCCCGTTCGCCTTCGTCCCCAAGGTGCGCCGCTTCTTCGACGGCATCATCCAGCTCGCAGGCGGCGTCGCCAGTGGCGAGGGCATCGCGGCGGCTGAACTCCTCGGCGCCGACATGGTCTGCATGGGCACCCGCTTCATCGCCACCGAAGACTCGGGCACCGTCCCCGGCCACAAGCAGATGCTCACGGACGTGTCCCTGAGCGATGTGCTCTGGACCGACGCCATCTGCGGCATCAATGCCAACTTCCTGCGCCCTTCTATCGTGGCGAACCAGCTCGATCCCGACCACTTGCCACCCCCTTCCCCCACCGGTCGCCCCCCCCTCCCCGCCCACGTCAAACCCTGGAGCATGGTCTGGTCCGGCGGCCACAGCGCCGCCCTGATCGACAGTGTGCCCACCGTCGCAGATCTCGTGGACGAGCTGGAACAGGACTATCTCGCAGCCCGGAAAAGCTGGACAAGATAAACTTGTCCCACCCATGGCCAGCCGTGAGATACTGGACGCATGTCAGATGCGCCTCCCGATCCCCTGTCCACCCGCGTGATCGCCATGCGCGGCCGCTGGTGCTGGAAAGAATGAGCGCTCATCCTGAAATCCAGGTGCAGCGCGACTACCAGCCACCCATATCGGCTGCCCGTGCGCGGTGCACCGCCGGGCTGCCCAACACCGCCCGGTCAAACACAGAGCGCCTGAACCAGACATTCAGTCCGTACTCCCACGTATAGCCGATGCCGCCATGTGCCGCGATGGCATCGCGCGCAACTTGCGTGAACCGGTCACAGATATGCGCCTTGGCAATCGCCGCAGCCCGCGAGGCGTCGGGTAGTTCACTGTCCCACGCATAGGCCGCATACCAGAGCTGGCCACGCGATGGCTCTACACTCAGCGCCATCGTCGCCAGTTGGTGCTTCAGCGCCTGGAAGCGTGCGATCTGCTGGCCGAACTGCTGACGCTCCTGCGCATAGCTCACCGAGAGATCGGTACAATACTGGGCCCCGCCCAAGGCATCGGCCGCGACCAGCACGAGCGCGGCATCGAAGATGCGTTGCACCATCGGGTCACCTGCCTCAAACAGGATCTCGGCCTTCGCACAGTTGAACACGACGCGCGAAGTGGGCCGTGTCCGATCAGTAGAAGCGACTTGTGCTATCTCCACCCCGCCGCCGGCTTTCACCAATGCCAGACCGCCGCCTGCCGTGCCGACAAGGAGCGCACCCGCACTCCTGGCAGACTGCACGAACCGAACCTCCCCATGGGCTTTTCCGTCCCGGATCTCGACAGTCCAGCTCTCCGGCAGCCAGTCGCCGCCAAAGGCAAAGCTCGCCACCGTCTCGCCGCTCGCCACACCGGGTAGCAGCGCCTCGCGCGCGGCCGCATTGCCTGTCTTCGACAGGGCCAGCGCCGTCAGCATCTGTCCGATCACCGGTCCCGGCGCCGCGCCGCGCCCGAGGGCCTCGACCGAGATCGCCGCTTCCAGAAGGCCAAGCCCGCTGCCACCCGCACCCTCGTCCAGCATGAGCCCGGCCAGGCCAAGCTCCATCAGGGCCTTCCAGCTCTTCGGCTCGAAATCACTTTCATCATCCAGGAACGCCATCAGCGACTCTCGCGGGAACGCATCCTGCAACGCACCACGCACCGTGTCCTGAATGGCAATCTGGTCGCTATCGAGATGGAACCTCATTTGCCCTTCTCCATCGCCAGGTCACGCGGCAGGCCGAGACCCCGTTCCGCAATGATATTACGCTGGATATTTGTCGTGCCCCCGGCAATCGAATTGCCAAGCGAGCCCATGATCTGGTCCAGCCATTTCTCGGGCCCGCGCCCACGCGTGCCCGCCGGGGCCGGCTCGATGAGCGCCTCGTCGCCGAGAATGTCCTGCGCCGTCAGGGCCATGTCATGGCCGATCTCGGTCAGCAGCAGCTTCATCATCAGCGTGATGTTCCCGGCATTG
>CAXBKI010000600.1:0-2193 GCA_963975955.1 uncultured Devosia sp. | reverse complement strand
CCAGGGCCGCCGCAGATGCGCAGCCCCTTCACCTGGAAACCGGCTGACAGATTGACCGATCATGACAGAGAACGTCACAACCACACCATCGACCGATGAACGGGTAACCAGGCAGTCTGTTCTTCGCCGTGCCTTTGTTCGTCCTGAACTTGGCGCCATGGCGGGCGCCATCCTGGTCTTTGTCTATTTCGCCGTCGTTGCCGGCGGTTCTGGCATGTTTGCCCCCGATGGCATCATGAACTGGGGGGTGGTATCCGCCCAGTTCGCCATTATCGCCGTCGGCGCGTGTCTGCTGATGATCTCGGGCGAGTTCGATCTTTCCGTCGGCTCGATGATCGGCTTTGCCGGCATCGTCATTGCGCTGCTCAGCGTGCATCTCGGCTGGCCCATGTGGGCATCGATCATCGCGGCTTTTGTCGTGGCGATGATGGTCGGCGCCGCCAATGGCTATCTGGTCATCAAGACCGGACTGCCCTCGTTCATCGTGACGCTGGCCTCACTCTACATCTTGCGCGGGCTGACCATCTTTCTGGCCATCTCCACAACCCGGCAGACGATCGTGAGCGGCGTACGCGAGGCGGCTGAAGGCGATTGGCTGGCGTCGATATTCGGAGGCAAGATTTTCGGCTTTTTCTTCGTCTGGCTGGCCGACATGGGATGGATCGAGACCTTCTCTGCCGGCAACCGTGCGGGACAGCCGGTTGTCGATGGCATCCCCATGCTTGTTGTCTGGGCGCTCGCGCTGATCGTCTTTGCCCATATCCTGCTGACCCACACCCGTTTCGGCAACTGGATCTATGCTTCAGGCGGCGATGCCAGGGCGGCACGCTATGTTGGCGTGCCCGTTGATGGGGTCAAGATCACGATGTTCGTCTTTTCCGCATTCTGCGCGACGGTCTTTGCCACCTGCCAGGTGATGGAGTTTGGCTCGGCCGCCGCCGACCGCGGGCTGCTCAAGGAGTTTGAGGCCATCATCGCCGTCGTTATCGGCGGGGCGCTGCTCACGGGCGGTTATGGCTCGGTGATTGGTGCGGCACTGGGGGCCCTGATCTTCGGCGTGGTGCAGCAAGGGCTGTTCTTTGCCGGTGTGGAGAGCTCGCTGTTCCGCGTCTTTCTGGGCGTTATCCTGCTGCTGGCGGTGATCCTGAACACCTATATCCGCCGCCTCATGACAGGGGAGCGCTGAGCATGGCTGACACCCCTCTCATCGAGCTGATCGACATCAAGAAGCAGTTCGGGCCGGTGATCGCCCTCAACGGCGTCACGGTCTCTGTCATGCCCGGCGAATGCCATTGCCTGCTGGGCGATAACGGTGCCGGCAAGTCCACCTTCATCAAGACCATGGCCGGCGTCCACAAGCCAACAGCGGGCGAGATCCGCATGGGCGGCCGGACGATCGATTTTGCTTCGCCGCGCGCTGCCATGGAGGCCGGCGTTGCCACTGTCTACCAGGACCTTGCGATGATCCCGCTAATGTCGGTGACGCGCAATTTCTGGATGGGCCGCGAACCGCGCAAGCGCTGGGGGCCATTCCAGTTCCTCGACATGGAGACCGCCAACCGCGTCACCATGGAAGAAATGCGGCGCATGGGGATCAGCCTGCGCGAGGCCGACCAGGCCGTTGGCACGCTCTCCGGCGGCGAGCGCCAGACCGTTGCCATAGCCCGAGCCGTCTATTTTGGTGCCAAGGTACTGATCCTGGATGAACCGACCTCGGCTCTGGGTGTGCGCCAGACGGCCAATGTGCTGGCGACAATCAATGCCGTGCGCAAGACGGGGATCGGTATTGTGTTCATCACCCACAATGTCCGCCACGCCTTGGCCGTCGGTGACCGCTTCACTGTGCTCAATCGCGGCAAAACGCTTGGGACAGCCAAGCGCGGCGAGTTGAGCCCGGAGCAGTTGCAGGACATGATGGCGGGCGGCGCTGAAATGGCTGAACTGAGCGCGTCCCTGGGCGGCACGGTCTAGCATTTTTGACGAGTATTTTTTCCGGCCGGGCAGGGTGCCTGGCCGCTTTTGCGGAGACTACCCATGACTGTTCGTTTCGGCCTGCTTGGCGCTGGCCGTATCGGCAAGGTGCACGCCAAGGCCGTGTCGTCCAACCACAAAGCCAAGCTGGTTGCCGTGACCGACGCCTTCGACAAGGCAGCCATCGATCTGGCCGACCAATATGGCTGCCAGGTGCGCACC
>CAXBKI010000599.1:0-2196 GCA_963975955.1 uncultured Devosia sp. | reverse complement strand
CGGGCGGGCGCCGCATCTGCCACCTTGAGGTGGGCGAGCCCGGCTCGCCGCCCGCGCCCAGGGTGATCGAAGCCGTGCGACAGGCCCTGCCGCTGGCGCAGGGCTATACCAATGCCAAGGGCATGGACGCGCTGCGCGATGGCCTGGTGGGCTATTACGAGCAGCAGCACGGCGTGGCGGTGGATGCGGACGCGATCATCTGCACCATGGGGTCGTCCGCCGGCTTCATTCTGGCCTTTCACGCCGCGTTCCGGCCCGGAGCGCGCATCGCCATCACCCGGCCGGGCTATCCGGCCTATGTCAACACGCTGCTCGGCCTGGGGTTCGGCATTGCCGAGATCCCGCTGTCGGTCGGCAATGGCTGGCGCCTGACGGGCGCCGAGATCGCCGCTGCCCATGCCAGGGAGTCGTTCGAGGGCCTGTTGTTTGCCAGCCCCGCCAATCCTACCGGGGCAGCGGTGGACCGGGAGGGACTTGCCGATATCATCGCGACCTGCGAGCGGCTGGGCGTGACGTTCATCTCCGATGAAATCTACCATGGCCTGGATTATCGCGCGGCCTCGATCAGCGCGCTGGAACTGACCAGCAAGGCGATCGTCATCAACAGCTTCTCGAAATACTACTGCATGACCGGCTGGCGTATCGGCTGGATGGTGCTGCCCGAGCATCTGGTACGGCGGGGCGAGATCTTGCAGCAGAACCTGTTCATCTCGGCGCCCACGCTGAGCCAGATCGCCGCAACGGCGGCACTGGGCGAACGCGATTATGCCGAGGAGCAGAAGGCGGGTTACGCAACCAATCGGTTACGGCTCGATGCCGGGCTGCGCGCGCTGGGATTTGACGTCAGCGGCCCCTCGGACGGGGCGTTCTACGCCTATGCCGGCATTTCGAAGTTCTCCAACGACTCCATGGCGTTCTGTGCGCGGCTGCTCGAAGAGGCAGGGGTGGCCATGACGCCCGGTGTCGATTTCGACCGGGTCAACGGGCAGGGCTATGTGCGGCTGTCCTATGCCGGCAGGCCCGAGACGATCGATTTGGCTCTGGAGCGCCTGAGTAAGCATCTGCGCTAGCAGCGCTGCGATACCGGGTACCGAAGGCGCGGGTCTCCGGGGCTAAACAATCATTCATCGATGTCTGCCACCATGAGCGCGCATCGAGGACGAGGAGGTCCGGCCATGCATACACAACCGGCGGACCCCAGCGTTCTGGCGCACTGCGTCGCCATCGTCGTTGCGCGGAATGAAGGGGACGGCGAGGCCCTGATGCGCCTGGCCGGGCGTCTGCGGTTCGGCACTATTCTTGCCCATGGCGCCAGGCTTGGGCATGACATGTTCAACCACCGGCTCGTGTTCTTTCTCGTGCATTTCGATTTCGAGGACGCGGCCAGAATGCAGCTGCTGAACAGCCTGCGCCATGCCGCTTCGGTGAGCCTGTGCTACGCCCCCGTCGTGATGTTCCTGCGCGATGCATCGGCCGAGCAGGTCCGCTCCTGCATCGCGCAAGGGTTTGACGAGGTGATCAACGTGCCGGCAGAGGGTCCCGAGATCGCGACCCGCCTGGCCGCGCAGATCGGCCGCGAACATCTCTACATCGAGACACGCAACTATATCGGCCCGGACCGGCACCGCATGGACCATCTCATGGGAACGCCCGGCGATCGCCAGCCCGAAGAACCGCACGCCCGCCTGATCATCCTGCGCACGGTCGAGGCCGGGGTGCAGATCGTCCGTCGTGAGGGCAGTCGCAAGGGGCATTGAAGGCGTCGGCCGGGCAGGGCGCAAGGCAGCCGGCCGGGCGCGACCGAAGCAGGCGATCAGCGCGGGTTTTCGGCGGGGCTGAAGACGCGCAGGCGATGGCCGTCGGGGTCTTCGGCAACGAATGTGAAGCCAAAGTCCATTTCGATCGGCTGCTGCAAAATGGTTGCCTTGTGCTGCCAATCGGCATGGGTGGCGCGAACCTCGGCGATGCTGGCCTGGCTGAAAGTGATCTCCACGCCGCCTGCCGCCTTGGGCGCGGGCGTGATCGCGCCGGCCGCCCAGAGGCCGAGCTTGATGCCATTGGGCAGCACATAGAGGACGAAACTGGGCGAATTCTCCACCGGTTCGAGGCCCAGCAGGTCGCTGTAGAAGCGGTTGCTGGCAGCGGGATCGGCAACGGCAAGCAGGATATAGTTGAGGGTGGGCATGGGATGTCTCC
>CAXBKI010000598.1:0-2201 GCA_963975955.1 uncultured Devosia sp. | reverse complement strand
CATCGAAATCTTCGAGACCATTGTGCGGGTCAATGCCGAGGGCGTGGGCATCTTGATGGTCGAGCAGAATGCGCGTCAGGCGCTGGCCTTTGCTTCGAGAGGCTTTGTCCTGGCTGGCGGGCAGAACCGATTCACCGGCACGGGTGCAGAACTCATTGCCGATCCCGACGTTGCCAAAAGTTTCCTTGGGGGCTGAGGGATATGGACGAGCTGATTTTCTTCATCAATCGCGTGCTGATCTCGGGCACAGTGCTGGGATCGATCTACGCGCTGGGCGCCATCGGCGTGACGCTGATTTTCGGCATTCTGCGGTTTGCCCATTTCGCCCATGGCGACATGATGACGATGGGCGCCTTCATCGCCTTCGTGCTGGCCGGACTGCTGACCGCCATGGGTATCGTCACGCCGTTGCCGATGGGCTTTGTCGTGCTGCCGGTGGCGATGGTGATTGCGGCGGTTCTGGCGCTGGGCATCGACAAGGGATTTTATGCACCCCTGCGCCAGCGCGGCGCCAAACCGGTGACGATGTTGATTGCCTCCATCGGGGTGACGCTGATGATCCAGGGCCTGCTGCGGCTGATCTTCGGCTCGGGCACCCGCAGCTTTTACGACACCGAATCCAAGGACATCTTCCGCATCGACATGTCGATGTTCGGTGGTACCAGGCCCATCTCGATCACCGAGCCACAAGTGCTGATGTTCGTGGTCACCGCCGCTCTGGTCATCGCGCTACATCTGTTCCTCACCCGCTCGCGGCTGGGCAAGGCGATGCGTGCCATGGCCGATAACGCCGATCTGGCGCAGGTTTCGGGGATCAACACAGCGCTGGTGGTGCGCGTGACCTGGATTATCGCGGGCGGCCTGGCCTGCGTGGCCGGGGTGATGCTGGCGCTCGACGTGGCGCTGATGCCCGATCTGGCATTCAACATCGTGCTGCCCATCTTTGCGGCCGCCATTGTTGGCGGGCTCGGCCACGCCTATGGCGCGATTGTCGGCGGCTTTCTCATCGCGTTCGCCGAGACTCTGGCGGTGTTCAACTGGACCGCCGTGCTGCGGCCGCTCAACGGGCTATTGCCCGAGGGCATGGCGCTGCCGGCCAATCTGTCGCTGGTGCCGACCGAGTACAAGCTGACCGTGGCGTTCGTGATCCTGGTGGTAACGCTGCTGGTGCGACCCACCGGCATTTTCAAGGGAGCCTCCTCATGAGCGCCGCCCAGGCCAAGGTCAGGCTGATGGACCGGCCGCTGTTTCGTGGCATTGCACTGTTCGTCGCGCTGTTCCTGCTGGTGGTCGCCGCCGGGGTTTCGCAGGGCACGGCGAGCATGCTGCTCATTCTGGTGCAGGCGACGGGCTTCGCGCTGATTGCACTGGGGCTGAACATCCAGTGGGGCTATGGCGGGCTGTTCAACTTCGCCATCATGGGTTTCATGATGGTGGGCGGCGCCGCCGTCACCTTCATCTCCTACCCCGTCAATGACAGCTTCTGGGTCTCCGATGGTCCCATGCTGCTGGGGCGCGCGCTGCTGGCCTTTCTGGTCGGTCTGGTCCTGGTCTATGCCGCCCGCCAGACCAGGCGACTGGGGCTGCGCGGCTTTGGCTATGGCCTGGTGGTCGTTCTGGCCTGGTTTGTCGCCTACCTCATCTATCGCAGCCAGATCGACCCGGCCGCGGCCTATATCGAATTCACCGCCGGCTTTGTTGGCGGCTTGGGGCTCAATCCCATCCTGGGCTGGCTGTTCGGTGGCCTGCTGGCTGCGGTGATCGCCTTCTTCGTCGGCAAGATCAGCCTAGGACTGCGGACCGATTATCTGGCAATTGCCACCATCGGCATCTCAGAGATCATCCGGGCGCTGATCAAGAACATGGACTGGCTCACCCGCGGCACCATGTCGGTGTCGCCAATGCCCTGGCCCACCCCCTTGCCGCAGGATTTGCAGGCCGGTGGCGTGGGCATTGCCGAAAGCTTCGTGCAGGCCCGGCTGGGCTTCCTGGCGCTGGCTGTCGTCCTGCTGGTGATCGTGTTCTATTTCGTCCAGCGCGCCTATGGCGGGCCCTGGGGCCGCATGATGCGGGCGATCCGCGACAACCATATTGCCGCCAGTTCGATGGGCAAGGACGTCAAGGGACGGCAGCTGGAACTGTTCGTGCTGGGCTCGGTACTGATGGGCGTCGGCGGCGCCATGCTGGTGTCGTTCAGCCAG
>CAXBKI010000597.1:0-2212 GCA_963975955.1 uncultured Devosia sp. | reverse complement strand
GCGATCATGATGCCGCTGCTGATGACGACGGTGATGACCCTGGTGCCGCCGGAGTCACGTGGCAAGACCATGGGCAATATCTCCATCGTCATCTCCGTGGCGCCCGCCATTGGCCCGACCATCGGTGGCTTCATCCTCGCCAATCTGGAGTGGCGCTGGATGTTCATCATCATGATGCCCATCGCGCTGGGCGCATTGGTGCTGGGCGCCAGCAGGATGCAGAACGTCACCACCCCGCGCTACGCCCCGCTCGACATCGTGTCGGTGATCCTGTCGGCGCTCGGTTTCGGCGGCCTGGTCTATGGCCTGTCCAGCCTGGGAGAAGGCGAGCAGGCGGGCGCGGCCTTCCCGCTCTGGCTGCCGCTGGCCGTAGGCGTGGTTGCCATGGCCCTGTTCGTCTGGCGCCAGATCGGCCTGTCGCGGCAGGACAAGGCGCTGCTCGATCTGCGCACCTTTCTGTCGCGTAACTACACCGTCTCGGTGCTGACCATGGCCATCGCCATGATGGCCCTCTTCGGCACGGTGATCCTGCTGCCCATCTATACCCAGAATGTCCTGGGGCTGGACACGCTGCAAACCGGCCTGCTGCTGCTGCCCGGCGGGCTGCTGATGGGCCTTTTGGCCCCATCGGTCGGTCGGCTCTATGACCGCATTGGCCCCACCAAATTGCTGGTGCCCGGCACGGCTCTGGTCTCGCTCGTCCTCTGGGCACTTACCCGGGTGGATCAGCACACCTCGATCTGGGCCATCCTGGCCGGCCACATTGTCATCAGTGTCGGTCTGGCCCTTGTCTTTACGCCTCTGTTCACCGCGGCGCTCGGTTCGGTAAAGCAGGAGTTCTACTCCCATGGCAGCGCCATTCTGGGTTCGGTACAACAGGTCGCCGGGGCCGCCGGCATCGCGCTGTTTGTCGCGCTGATGACCATTCGCACCGCTAGCCTCGCGGACGGTGGCCTCGAGCAGGTCAGCGCGCTCTCGGGCGGTATTCAGCTCGCCTTCACGGTGGGCGCGGCGATCTCGCTGCTTGCCGTTGTGGCGGCCTTCTTCGTGCGCAAGCCCGAAGGCGGCATGCCAGGGCATGGCAGCGGGCACTGACCCAGACAGCAACGGCGCCCCCAGGGGCGCCGTTTTTGCATCAGAGCATCGGTCACCAGGGGCTCGGGCTTAGCGCTCGGCCAGCCTCGGCATCAGTTCGACGAAATTGCATGGCTTGTGCCGGTAGTCGAGCTGGTGGCTCAAAATACCTTCCCAGGCGTCGCGGCAGGCGCCCCGCGAGCCCGGCAGGCAGAATACGAATGTCGTGCCGATCAGCCCGCCAGTGGCCCGTGACTGCAGTGAGCTGGTGCCTACCGTGGTTGCGGAATACTGGTGAAACAGCACCGAAAATCCTTCCATGCGCTTGTCGAACAGTGGCTCCACCGCTTCTGGAGTGACATCGCGCCCGGAAAAGCCGGTGCCGCCTGTTGTCAGGATGACGTCCACCGACGGATCGGCGACAAAACCCTGCACCGCCTGGCGGATCAGCTGGATATCGTCGCGCACCACCACGCGCTCGGCGCAGCGGTGCCCGTCGGCCTCCAGCAGTGATTTGAGCAGCGCGCCACCCGTATCGGTCTCCAGCGTCCGCGTGTCCGATACCGCGATAACGGCAATGGCAAGGGGCTTGAACTCGCGGTCGTCGAACCGGGCAGTCTTAAACATGGCGGGCCTCTTCATCATTCAGCCCGGCCAGCTCTTCGGGCACAGCCGGTTCATCAATGCGGATCTCGAAATCATCCTGGTCGGCGCGCGGGTCCAGCACGAAGCTTTCGGGCGTCACCTGGCGGTCATTGCCCATGGGTTGGAACGGCGCCCGGCTGGCCACATCCACGCTCTTGCGGATGCGCATGCGCAGGAAGGCCGTGCCGGCCAGCGCGCCGTGAAAAGCCGCCGTGACCAGGAACATGCCGACTGGCGACCAGGCATTCATGATCATGGACGCGACGATCGGGCCGATCGCCAGGCCAATCCCCAGGATCAGCAGCATGCCGCCGGCAATCTTGGCGAACTCGCCGTCCTTGGCATAGTCATTGGCGTGGGCCACCGCCACGGCGTAGATCGGGTTGGCGGCAAAACCATAGGCGGCAAACAGCACATACATGCCCCAGCCCGCTGACGGGTTGATCAACACGGTCGCGATGCCGACCAGCGAGGCGAAGCCCGACAACCCGAT
>CAXBKI010000596.1:0-2219 GCA_963975955.1 uncultured Devosia sp. | reverse complement strand
GTTCTCGATGAGCATGCCGATGAAGCGTTCCAGCGACCCCAGGATCGCCCGGTGCAGCATCACCGCATACTGGCGCGAACCGTCCTCGGCGACATAGGTCGCGTCGAGCCGTTCGGGCAGCACATAGTCGAGCTGCAGCGTGCCCACCTGCCAGCTCCGCCCGATGGCGTCCTTGAGGTGGAACTCGAGCTTGGGCGCATAGAAGGCCCCCTCGCCCTCGGCGATCTCGAAGTCATAGCCGGTGGCGCGCAGGGCATCGCCCAGCGCCTTCTCCGCGGCATCCCAACGCTCGATGGTGCCGCCGAACTTCTCCGGCCGCGTCGCCAGCTTGATGACCACATTGTCAAAGCCCATGTGACCATAGACCGAATAGAGCAGATGCACGAAATGCTCGGTTTCGGACTGGATCTGGTCCTCGCGGCAGAAGATGTGCGCGTCGTCCTGGGTCATCTGGCGCACGCGCATCAGCCCGTGCAACGCGCCATGCGCCTCGTTGCGGTGGCAGCAACCGAATTCGGCCATGCGCAGCGGCAGGTCGCGATAGCTCTTGATGCCCTGGTTGAAGATCTGCACATGCGCCGGGCAGTTCATCGGCTTGAGCGCCATCAAATCGCCCTTGCCGCTCAGGACCGGGCCCTCATCGTCGATCCCCGGCACTTCGTCGGGCACCACGAACATGTTCTCGCGATACTTGCCCCAGTGGCCGGACTGTTCCCAGAACTTGGAGCTCATCAGCTGCGGGGTTTTGACTTCCTGATAGCCGGCGCTGTCCAGCCGGCGCCGGATATAGGCCTCCATCTGGTGGAACAGCACATAGCCCTTGGGATGCCAGAACACCGACCCCTGCGCCTCGGACTGGAAATGGTAGAGATCCATCTCCTGGCCGATCTTGCGGTGATCGCGCTTTTCCGCCTCTTCCACCATGTGGAGGTAGGCCTCGAGCTCGTCCTTGGTGGCAAAGGCGGTGCCATAGATGCGGCTCAGCACCGGATTGTTGCTGTCGCCACGCCAATAGGCGCCGGCCACCTTGGTCAGCTTGAACGCCATGCCGACATCCTTGACCGAGCGCATATGCGGGCCACGGCACAGGTCGATCCACTGGCCCTGCTTGTACATCTTGAGCGACTGGTCGGCCGGAATGGCGTCGACCAGCTCGACCTTGAAGTTCTCGCCGCGCGCGCCGAAAAAGTCCTTGGCCTGGTCGCGCGTCCACACTTCCTTGGTGAAGGCCGCGCCACGCTCGATGATCTCGGCCATCTTCTTTTCGATGGCCGGGAAATCCTCTTCCGAAAACGGTTCGTCGCGCTTGAAGTCGTAATAGAAGCCGTTCTCGATCACCGGACCGATCGTCACCTGCGTGGTCGGCCAGAGTTCCTGCACGGCTTCAGCCAGCACATGCGCGGCATCGTGCCGGATCAGCTCCAGCACATCCTTGGAGCCGCTGTCGCGCGTCACGAACTCGATCTTGCCATCGGCTTCGGGCGCGTCGCTGAGATCGCTGAGCACGCCGTTCCAGCGCATCGCCACGGTCTTCTTGGCCAGGCTCTTGGAGATGGATTCGACGATGGTGGTCCCGGTGGTGCCACGCGGATAGTCGCGAGCTGCACCGTCGGGGAACGTCACCTTGATCGTCATTTTCATCATCCTGTAACTTGCCACAATTGGCGGTTGCACACCTCGATGGCTCATCAGCCAAACAGGTGAGGCGGCTTGTCTATCATGCTTTGCGCCGCGTGCCAGCCTTCCAGCCAGCCTAAAATGCGGTGTCACCTCCCGTGGCACCAGCTGGCATCACGTGCCCAGCCACTGGAAACCTATTTCCAGCGTCCATACGTCCATGGCCGGTACCAGCGCGCCTGGGCCGGGATCGTCTCGGGCACCGGGTCATAGCCATCCGTCCCCCCGGGTCGGCAGCGCACGAAGCGGGCCAGCCCCATCCAGCCACCCGGCCAGAAGCCGAACTTCCAGATCGCGTCGCCGGTATATTCCGAGCAGCTCGGCAAATGCCGGCAAGTTCGCCCCGCAAAGGCCGACAACGTATAGCGGTAGATGGTGATCAGCAGCACCGCTGCAAACTTGAACGGCAGGTCGACCACCCGCCAGAACATCGCGATGACTCGATCCATCAACCCACCACCGCAACCGCTTCTGTCGACTCCGCTTTTTCGATTGCCGCAACCACCGCATCAAACACCAGCAGCGTCGACATGTGCCGCGCC
>CAXBKI010000595.1:0-2223 GCA_963975955.1 uncultured Devosia sp. | reverse complement strand
GTCGGCCGGGATCATCGCCTCGACATGTGCCCGGAAGGCGGCGCGGATCTTGTCGGGCTGCATGCCCGAGACCAGCCGGAAGCTGATCTTGGCGCTGGCCTTGGCCGGAATGACCGTCTTGAAGCCGTCGCCGGTATAGCCGCCGATAATGCCATTGATCTCGCAGGTCGGCCGCGCCCACAGCATTTCGAGCACGCTGCGATCCTGTTCGCCGGCCGGGATCGACAATCCGGCCTCGCCCAGAAATTCGGCCTCGTCAAAGCCCAGGCCGGCCCATTGCGCCTTGAGGTCGGCACTGATCTCGGCGACGTCATCATAAAACCCCGGCAGCGTCACGCTGCCATCGGGCGCCCGCAGGCTGGCGATGATTTCGGCCAGCAGCTGGTTGGGATTGCGCGCTGCATTGCCGAACATGCCCGAGTGCAGATCCTTGTCGGCGCAGGCAATTTCGACCTCCTCGGCCACCATGCCACGCAGCATGGTGGTGACCGATGGGGTCTGGCGGTCCCACATGTCGGTATCGCAGACCAGGGCGATATCGGCGGCGCCCAGCGCGTCCTTGTTGGCCTCCATGAAGGGCGGCAGGTTCTTGCCGCCACTTTCTTCCTCGCCCTCGAGCATCAGAGACACCTGTACCGGCAGCGACCCGGTCACCGCCTGCCAGGCCCGGCAGGCCTCGATGAATGTCAGCATCTGTCCCTTGTCGTCCGAGGCGCCGCGCGCCACGATGATCTGGCGTCCCTGCGCATCGGTCTTGAGCACCGGCTCGAACGGATCGGAGTGCCACAGGTTGAGCGGATCGACCGGCTGCACGTCGTAATGGGCGTAGAACAGCACATGCGGGCCGTCCTGCGCCGGCCCCTTGGCCCAGACCACCGGATGGCCGGGCGTGGCATGGGCTGTCGCGTCAAAGCCGATGCCGCCCAGTTCGCCGACGATCCAGTCGGCGGCGCGCTGGCACTCGGCCTTGTAGGCCGGATCGGTCGAGATCGACTTGATGCGCAGCAGCGCATAGAGCCGTTCCAGGCTCTGGTCGAGCCCGGCATCGACATTGGCCAGAACAGCATCGAGATGGGCGGCGGGAGACGAACTGGTAGACATGGGCGCGATTCCTTTTTGCCGCTACCCTGTCCAAGCCGGCGCGCCCTGTCCAGCACTGCTTGTTGTCCCGACGCTGCCGGGTTAGGTCATATAGTCATACCAATGGACGTGTGCGTGGCGCGCGACTGCAAGGGAGCCTGAATGGTCATGCGCGCGACACAACACGGAACCTCTGGAGATCTGATCGCCGCGATCGCCGGCCGCGTCCCCATGCGCAATCTGCACTCCCAGGTCCTGTGGCAGCTGGGCGTATCGATTGTGCGCGGGGACTACCCCGAAGGGGCCCTGCTGCCTGCCGACACCGAACTGCTGCAGCGTTTCGCAGTGTCCCGCACAGTGCTGCGCGAAGCGCTCAAGACCCTGGCTGCCAAAGGCATGATCGAGGCCCGGGCCCGCATCGGCACCCGCGTGCTGCCGCGTCGCCGCTGGAACCTGTTTGATGCCGACGTCCTGTCCTGGCACTTTGAGACCGGGCCCGACGCCGAATTCCTGCGCAGCCTGGCCGAAATCCGTGTCGGCATCGAGCTCGAATCGGCGGCCCTGGCGGCCACCCGCCGCAGCGACGAACAGGCAGCGGCCCTGATCGCCTGCGCCCGGGCCATGGGCGAAGCCGCCAGCGCCGAGGATTTCGCCCGCACCGATCTGCAGTTTCACCGCACCGTGGCCGAAGCCTCGGGCAATCCCTTCATGGCCTCGATCAGCACGCTGGTCGAACTGGCGCTGACTGCCGCCTTTACCATCAGCTCGCCCATCAAGGATCCCCAGGCCATGGCCGCCTCGGTCGAGGCGCATGGTCGCATTGCCGAGGCAATCCGGGCCGGCGACCCCGATACCGCGCGCGCCGCCATGAAGGCGGTCATCACCCAGGGCCTCGACCGGCAGATGAAGGCGCGGGCCACCGGCACCTGACACCGCGATCAGCTGCCGACCGCCTCACCCGTGCCTTGCGGCACCAGGCGGAGGCGAACCACCAGTCCGGGATTGTTGTCACCCAGCAAGATGGTGGCGCGATGTCGGTTGGCGATGGCCCTGACCATGGCCAGGCCCAGCCCGGTACCCAGTTCATCGCGCTCCGGGTTCATGCGGTAAAACGGCTCGAACACCGCCTCCCGCTGGTCCGCC
>CAXBKI010000594.1:0-2224 GCA_963975955.1 uncultured Devosia sp. | reverse complement strand
GTGTGTTGCTGCGCGCCGGGAAACCCTGCCCCCCGCGAGCAGTAGCGGTGACGGGCGACATTCTTGATCCCTCGACGCTGTCTGAGGCCGTCCGGGATGTTTCGGCAATCGTGCATCTGGCAGCGGTCTTTCGCACCCAGGACACCGACCTCATCTGGAAGAGCAATCTCGAGGGCACTCGCAACCTGATTGCAGCCGTGAAGGCGGATGCCCCCGATGCCCGCTTCATCATGTCCAGCACCAGCAATGTCTACAACATCGACAATCCGCATCCTGGACGGGAAGACGATCCGGTCGCGCCGCAGCAGGCCTACCCGGCAAGCAAGGTGGCGGCGGAAAAGGCACTGCGGGAAAGCGGGCTGAACTGGTCCATTCTGCGGTTTCCGTTTGTGTATGGCGATGGCGACGGCCACCTCGAGGCGCTGCCCAAATATGTGGGCAGCTGGCATCCGGCTCAACGAATGAGCACGATCCATCATCGCGACATCGCCACGGCGGCGAAACTTGCGCTGGATGGCGTGTTCGATGGCCGTGTCGTCAATGTTGCCGACGAAGCCCCAGCCTCGATCTACGAGCTCACCGGCCTGGTGGACATGCCCATGACGTCCAGTTCCGAACCGCTGCCAAATCCCTGGCATCTTCACATCGACAGCTCGCTTGCGCGCAGTCTCGGCTTTCGAGCCAGCGTGAGAAGCGTCTATCAGGCCAAGCAGGAAGGGCTGATGTGATCAAGCTGCCGGCCATTGCCATGTGTGACAACGGCCGGAGCAAGACTCCAGAGTTTGAGATTTCCCGATGCAAGCGTCACACGTCGCGACTGGCGACCGGCGCGTCCAGAGCGAAACTGACCTTTGTCAGCTCCTCGGACACCTCCCAAAGCCTCCTGGCGGTGTGGATCTCCAATGCTTGCGGCGGAATTGTCGCCTCGGTCGGGTAGCCGCGCGTCTCAGCGAGTTTGTTGGGGCCGTAATAACCACCGGGTTTGGCGTCGGGCGAAGTGGCCGCAAACAAAGTCGGGAGCGCACCTTGCGCCGCCGGCTGGAACAGGAACCACATCAGCGAGCGAACGAGGCCCTGGGCACTGTGCCGCCCCGGGGCATTGTGCAACAGGTCCGTCCGCGAGACACCGGGATGGGCCGCGATGCTGGTAATACCCAGGCCGGCGGCGTCGCTCCGCCGCTGAAGTTCGAAGGCAAACATCAGGCAGGCGAGCTTGGACTGGCTGTAGGCCGGCATCGGCTGGTATTGTCGTTCGACCTGCAGGTCATCGAAGTTGATCGCGGTGCCGGCACCGCGGATGGCGATGCTAGAAAGGGTCACAACGCGCGGATTTGCTGCGCGGGTGAGAAGCGGCAGAAGATGCGCCGTCAGGGCGAAATGGCCAAGATAGTTGGTGCCGAACTGCAGCTCAAACCCGTCAGCGGTGGTCTTGCGTTCCGGTGGCGTCATCACGCCCGCATTGTTGATCAGCACGTCGACCCTTTCACGGCTGGCACCCAGCCGTCGGCCGAATGCCGCGATCGAGGTCAGGTTGCCGAGGTCTAAGGGCTCAAAGGTCACGACGGCGCCGGGCACAGCCTGTTTGATGCGCGCGACCGCTTCGGCGCCCTTTGCGGGGTTTCTGCCGGCAATGATTACATCGCCACCAGCTTCGGCAAGGGCGCGTGCGTCTTCAAAACCCAGGCCGCCCGTGCCGGTCACGACAATGGTACGGCCCGCTTGGGACGGAATGTTCTGAGTGGTCCAGTTGGTAGGCATTGCAGTTCCTTTGTTTGGGTCGAGCGACAGCCCTGGGTGCGGCCCCCTCGGACCGCGCTCGGTCGAGGGGGCGGTGGCCCCGATGCTGCCGCTTTGGCTGGGGCGGCGACGATCCGGATGGATTGGAGGCAAATGATCCCCGAGCCGCTTTCAGCGGGCGGCGTCGGGGGCCGCGCCCAGCGGTTGCTTTGGCGGTACCTCGCGGCTGCGCTGCATCCAGGCTGGGTATTCCGGCGCGATCGCGCTGACGGCGTTGAGAGCGGCAAGTTCGTCCGCGGCAAGCACAAGCTCGGTGGCGCCGACATTATCGTCGAGCTGCTCGAGGCGTTTGGCGCCGACAATCACGCTCGTTACATGGGGCTGGTGGAGCAGCCAGGCGAGGGCGATCCGGGCGATACTGATGCCCCTGTCGACCGCGATCGCCTCCATGGCCTCGATCACCTTATAGGCATGTTCCATGGCCACG
>CAXBKI010000593.1:0-2225 GCA_963975955.1 uncultured Devosia sp. | reverse complement strand
CCTCATCCGCCCTTCGGGCACCTTCTCCCGCAAGGGGAGAAGGAAAGAGCGCTATTCGGCGGCGCCGCGTTCGTCGATCATGGTGTCGGGGCCGTTGGGGTCGCCGGGGGCGGTTTCGGCGTTGAGGTCGGGGAAGGCGACGACGCGGTTGTTGCGGAAGTCGAGCCGGACCACCAGCAGGCCGCGTTCCTCGAACCAGGTGAGGAGGCGCCGGGCGCGGCTGGCCGAGTGGGTGCCGTAGAGGCGGGCCAGGGTCGCGTCGGACGGGCAGGGGGCGCCGCTGAGGGCGGCCTGGGCCAGCACCAGAAAAACACCCTGGACGTCATCGGTCAGGGTTTCCGACAGGGTCAGCGCCTGCTGCCAGCCATCGGACTGGGCGGTTTCGCTGTCGGGCGCGACGCGGGCGACGGCGAGCTTGCGCTTGAAGGCGGGCAGGGCCGGCGGCTCGCCGGGCACGCGGCGGATGCGGCAGCGGACCAAAAAGTCCTGATAGAGCACGGCCACGGTGCGGAAGCTGGCATCGGGGTCGCCGAGCAGTTCGGCCATGATGGCGTCGATCTGGCTGTCGTGTTCGGCCTGGTCGATCTCGGGGAACAGCGATTGCGGGGCCGCTTCCACCTCGGGCGGGCGGGCGCGCGACAGCTGGGCCAAAAGGTCATTGGTGGAGGGCGGCGGTGGCGGGGCCGGGCGGCGCGCCACGGGCCGGGCAATCTCGTCGGGCGCGGCGGTAAAGATCAGATCTGCAGCATCCTCGGGCGCCTCGGGCAAGGGGGTCAGCTTGGGGCTGGTGGAGCGTGCGTGCGTCTGGACCTCGCCAATGGTGACGGGCAGCGGGCGACGCGAAATGGCGGGGCCCAGCGCGATGAAACGGCCGCGGGAGAGATCGCGGAACTGTTCGGCGGTGCGCTTTTCCATGCCCAGCAGATCGGCGGCACGGGCCATGTCGATATCGAGGAAGGTGCGGCCCATCAGGAAGTTCGAGGCTTCGGCGGCGACGTTCTTGGCCAGCTTGGCAAGGCGCTGGGTGGCAATGACGCCGGCCAGGCCGCGCTTGCGGCCCCGGCACATGAGGTTGGTCATGGCGCCCAGCGAGAGCTTGCGGGCCTCGTCGCTGACTTCGCCGGCGACGGCGGGGGCAAACAGCTGGGCTTCGTCGACGACCACCAGCACGGGATACCAATAGTCGCGATCGGCATCGAACATGCCGCCGAGAAAGGCCGCGGCGGCGCGCATCTGCTGCTCGACGTCGAGGCCTTCGAGATTGAGCACGACCGAGACGCGGTGCTGGCGGACGCGGGCGGCAATGCGGGTCAGTTCGTTCTCGGTGCGGGTGGCGTCGATCACCAGATGACCGAATTTTTCCGAGAGGGTGGTGAAATCGCCCTCGGGATCGATGATGCACTGCTGCACCCAGGGCGCCGACTGCTCGAGCAGGCGGCGCAGGAGGTGGGACTTGCCGGAGCCGGAATTGCCCTGAACCAGGAGACGGGTAGCCAGCAATTCCTCGAGATCGAGCGTGGCGGGCGTCGTGCCACTGCTCATGCCCATGTCGATCGCTACCTTCACAAAAGTCTCCAGCGTGGTCGCTCGCCCTGCCGGGAGAGCCACCTTGGTCAATACAGCCTGCTGGTTAGCACACCCGGGGGCCGATTCGGGCAAGGCCAGGCCGATCAAACCACAGCTTTGCATGCAGGCGACGCTTGCACTGACACGCCGTGGATGCTTAACCGAGCCCCATTCGACGGGCGCGCAAACGCGCGGCCGCCAGCGCAGGTTGAACAAAGAATGATTCGTCTCGAGAGCATTGGCAAGCAGAACGGCAAGCAGATTGTCTTCATCGAGGCGTCAGCGGCGCTGCAGAAAGGCGAAAAGATCGGCCTGGTGGGTCCCAATGGCGCGGGCAAGACGACGCTGTTCCGCATGATCACCGGTCAGGAAGAGCCCGATGAGGGGCAGGTCTCGATCGATAGAGGCACCAATATCGGCTATTTCAGCCAGGATGTGGGCGAGATGTCGGGCCGCAGCGTCGTGGCCGAAACCATGAACGGCGCCGGGCCGGTCAGCGAACTGATGGCCGAAATGGCGCTGCTGGAAGCCGATATGGGCGATCCGGACAAGGCCGACCAGATGGACGCCATCATCGAGCGCTATGGCGAGGTGCAGGGGCGCTTTGAGGAGTTGGACGGCTATTCGCTGGACGGGCGCGCCCGCGAAGTGCTCGACGG
>CAXBKI010000592.1:0-2238 GCA_963975955.1 uncultured Devosia sp. | reverse complement strand
CTTTCGGCATTCATCCCGGAATTCGAGCCGATCGTGGCGATGATGCAGTTCAACATGTACCACAGCTACACCGTGGACGAGCACACCATCCAGACCATCGCCAACCTCGCGATGATCGAGAAAGGCGAGCTGGAGGAAGAGCTGCCAGTCGCGTCCTCAATCCTCAAGCGCGGGGTGAACCGCAGGGTTTTGTATGTAGCGTTGCTGCTGCATGACATCGGCAAATCGAGTGTCCCGACGAGCGTGCTCGACAAGCCGGGTGCCCTCACATTGCGCGAAACCGATATCATCCGCCGCCATCCGGCAGCGGGCTACGACTATCTGGTCCGGCACAGCACGATCGAAGCCTGCATCCTCAAAGCCGTGCGGCATCACCACGAATATCTCGATGGCAGCGGCTACCCGGACAAGCTGGCTGCAAAGGATATCGATCCCATGACCCGGATCATCACGGTCAGCGATGTCTATGCCGCGCTCATCGAGCGACGGAGCTACAAGGCCCCCAAGACCCATGCCGAAGCCATCGAGATTCTCCACGGCATGGCTGCGGCAGGCAAGGTGGAGGTTGGCCTGGTCCGCGAGATGGACCGCATCATGGCGCCGGACGCGCGCTAAAGCGTGCTGCCGCTGACCTCTGCGCTCTCAAACGTTGCCATGTTGTTGTGCAGATGCAGGGCGGTCTTGACCAGCACGGCAGCCAGGGCCGCACCGCTCCCCTCGCCCAGACGCATGCCCAGATCGAGCAGCCCCTTCTTGCCCATAGCGGCAAGGGCCCTGGCATGGCCGGACTCCGCCGAAACATGGGCGAAGATGCAGTGATCGACCGCCGCAGGATTGACGGCGTGGGCGATGGCGGCGGCCGATGTGGCGACAAAACCATCAATGATCACCGGCACCTTCTGGTGACGCGCCGCCAGCAAAGCCCCAAGCATGGCAGCGATCTCGCGGCCGCCGACGCGCGCCAGAACAGCCAGCGGATGATCGAGTTCGCCGGCGTGACGCGCCAGGGCACGGTCCACCGCATCGGCCTTGCGCTTGAGACCGGCGGCATCGACACCGGTACCACGACCGACCCAATCGGCACCCGTTCCCCCATAAAGCGCGGCATAGATGGCAGCAGCGACCGTGGTATTGCCGATGCCCATCTCACCGATGCAGATCAGGTCGGGCTTACCGGCTACTGCTTCCATGCCATAGGCGATGGTGGCCGCGCACATCTTGTCGTCGAGGGCCGCTTCGAGCGTGATGTCGCCGGTGGGCAATTCAAGCGCCAGTTCGAAGACGCGCAGATTGATTTCGTGCAAGGCGCAGATCTGGGAAATAGCCGCGCCGCCGCCGGTGAAGTTGGCCACCATCTGGGCCGTGACTTCACGGGGAAAGATCGAGACGCCCTGATCGGTAACGCCGTGATTGCCGGCGAAAATGGTGACCATGGGATTGTCGAGACGGGGTTGTGCCCGGCCCTGCCAGCGGGCCAGAAACTCCACCAGGCCTTCCAATGCCCCAAGCGAGCCGGCTGGCTTGGTCAGCTGCGAATCACGCGCCCGAACGGCTGCCACAGCCGCCTCGTCACCATCGCCAACGATGGTCAGAAGCTCCAGAACGTCGGCGTAGGCGGGGTTGAGCGAAGGCATGGCGAGTCCGGAATGCTGTGGTAGGAAGGTGGCATGTTGTTGCGTAGAACGAGGCCAAAAGCAATTGACCGAACAGCAGCCCGACGACGCAATCACGCCCGAGGCGATTGATCCCAGCCGCCCCGGCGCCGCCCCTGGCGGGCTCGGGCTGGCCGACGATCTGGTGATGGCATTGCGGTTTTTCTCGCGCCTGCCGACCGGCGATGGCCCGCACCACAAGCCGGAACTGAACCGAATTGCCATGGCGCTGCCGCTGGCCAGCGTGGTGATCGGTGTGGGCCCCGCCCTGCTGCTGGCCGGCGCAAGCCTGATCGGTCTGCCGGCCTATTTCGCGGCAGCCTTGGCCGTCGCTGCCATGGTACTGGTCAGTGGCGCGATGGCGGAGGATGCCCTGGCGGACGCCGCCGACGGGTTGTTTGGCGGGCAGAGTGTGGCGCGCCGGCTCGAGATAATGAAGGACAGCCGGCACGGCACCTATGGCGTGGCAGCACTGTGCCTGCTGCTGGTGCTCAGGGTATCCGGCCTGGGTGCGGTGGCCGCCCTCAACCCGCTGGCTGCCGCCAGCATCTGGCTGGCCGCCAGCATTGTCGGACGGTCGGGCGCG
>CAXBKI010000591.1:0-2239 GCA_963975955.1 uncultured Devosia sp. | reverse complement strand
GCCACCGCCATGGCGCCGATTTCGTCTGTACGGTCCTGGAACGGGGTGGGAACATCGGTCTGTTCATTGGCGATGCGCAATGTGGCCCGGATCAAGGCCGGCACCGGCTTGACCAGACGATTGGCCACCAGCACGCAGATTGTGCTCGTCAGCGCAAGCACCAGGATCAGGACAATCAATGAGTTACGCACCAGTTCGCCCTGGCTGCGTTTGAGATCGTCTTCCCGACCGATACTGGCCACCACGGCGCCCAGCACGGCGCCATCGGGCTGCACGATTGGCAGCAATCCAACATAATGACGCTCGCCCTGGATGGTGGTCAGCCCGGTGGCAAACTGCCCCTCCACTCCCTTTGTACTGAACAGCGGCGCGTCTGCTGGAAGCAATACCGCTTGGTCTGCGGTATCAGGAACCGTCGTGGCGATGCGCTCAAAGGCTTCGGTCGTTGCATCGTAGCTGAAAATCCAGGCCTCATTCTTGGTCTGCGCGGCTATCAGCGCCAGAACATCAACGGGGCTGAAGCCGGTATAGAGCACCGAGGCGTCGTCCCCGACAGGTCGGTCGGTGACGATCCGCTTGACCTGACCTGTGGGGTCGGCATCGACGGCAACATAGGTATAGATGTTACGCAGGGTGGCGCTGGCGATCTGGGTGTTCATTCTGGCTTGCTCGCGCCAGCGCTCTTGCGCGGCGCTGGTAAACATCTGCCAGCCCACCAGGGCGCCCAGTCCATAAGCAAAGATCACACCGACCAGAAAGATCGTGGTGATCTTGCCCAGCAGCGAATTCCACCAGCCGCGGATCAATTGTCGTGGCCGGTTGGGGCTGGCCCCAGCGCCTTCAACGCTGCCGGCCATTATGGGTGAAATAATTCCAGCGTTTGGCGTTTTGTTCATCCGCGGGACAGTTTTCGTTTTCTATCGACGGCAATGCACCGCCCGGAATTCCAGTATCTGTCACACTATCGTCCGAAAACACTTACGATATCTTGCGCCGCGACGCAGAACGCTCCCATGATAAATGACATGCTAATTTGGCGGCCACCGCCAACTTTGACAGAACAGGTACGGTTGATCGAAGTACATGCTGTCTGCGCTGGCGCAATCTTGAGAACGAACGAAACTGGCCGGTGGCCTCGCTGCCCGCAAGCAGCGCAATCGACGTAACGATGGTGTGGTGGGTATTGCGCTTTTGCTTTGCGAAACCCATCGTGGCTTAGGACTAGGGATTGCCGCCAGCTCTCAGGACAAGTGGCCAACGCTCGCCAAAGCGCGCATCCTTCCACTGCAATTGGCTTGAGCCCCTTCCCTTTCGCGCCCTTCTCCATTAGACAGCCCACTTAACCACCCCGACCAAGCCTTCCCCAAGCGCCGCAACGCCCAGTTGTCGTGCGCGAGTGGTGCGGGTGGCCTGAGCGCCGGGTGATTCTTCCTCGCCCGGCCCCTGCGTCCTAGAGCCGAGCGAGCACCATGCCAAAACGTACCGACATCAAATCGATCCTCATCATCGGTGCGGGTCCAATCATTATCGGACAGGCCTGCGAATTCGACTATTCGGGCACCCAGGCATGCAAGGCGCTCAAGGAAGAGGGCTACCGCATCATTCTGGTGAATTCCAATCCGGCCACCATCATGACCGATCCGGACCTGGCCGACGCCACCTACATGGAGCCCATCACCCCCGAAGTGGTGGCAAAAATCATCGAGAAAGAGCGTCCCGACGCGCTGCTCCCTACCATGGGCGGCCAGACCGCGCTCAATTGCGCGCTCTCGCTGCGCAAGATGGGCATTCTCGAAAAGTTCGGCGTTGAAATGATCGGCGCGACCGCCGAAGCCATCGACAAGGCCGAGGATCGCGAACTGTTCCGCGACGCCATGAAGAAGATTGGCCTTGAGACCCCGCGCTCCATGCTGGCGCACAACACTATCGAGGCGCTGCAGGCGCTCGAGGTGATCGGCCTGCCCTGCATCATCCGCCCCAGCTTTACCCTCGGCGGCACCGGCGGCGGCATTGCCTACAACCGCGAAGAGTACCTCGCGATCGTTGAAAGCGGCGTCGACGCCAGCCCGACCAATGAAGTGCTGGTCGAGGAAAGCGTGCTTGGCTGGAAAGAGTACGAGATGGAGGTCGTTCGCGACAAGAACGACAACTGCATCATCATCTGCTCGATCGAGAACATCGATCCCATGGGCGTTCACACCGGCGACTCCATCACCGTCGCGCCGGCCCTGACGCTGAC
>CAXBKI010000590.1:0-2244 GCA_963975955.1 uncultured Devosia sp. | reverse complement strand
TGGGCTCGAGGCCGAGCTTGCGCAGGTGGCTTTCGACGCGGGCGCGGAACGCGGTGCGGTCGAGCCCCATGTGGCGGAAGGCGAAATTGTAGAAGGCGTGCTTGATGCGCCGCACCGGGTTGAGCACGCTCATCGAGCCCTGCATGATATAGCTCAAATTCTTCCAGCGGGCCGCCCGCATCTTGGCCGGTTCGGCATAGACATCGATGTGCTCGCCACCGAAATCGAAGTTGACGCTGCCGTCGATGACGCGCATGGGCGGCCGGATCGCCCCGGCCAGCGTCTTGATCAGGGAGGTCTTGCCCGACGAGGACTCCCCGGCAATGCCGTAGATCTCGTTGCGGCGCACCGTCAGGCTGATGCCATCGACGGCGCGGACCTCGCGGCGCACGCCAAACAGATCGTTGACGTAATAGGCCTTGAGATCCTTGATGGTCAAGACATCGGCGGCCTGCACCGCGGGGCGGCTGGTAGTCATTGCCTGGCTCATGATCAAGCTCCCATGCGCGCAAGGCGACTGCGCGGATCGATGTATTCGTTGACGGACATGGCCAGCAGGAACAGCCCCAGGAACAGGATCACCACGGCCAGCATGGGTACGGCGATCCACCACCAGATGCCCGCGACCATGGCCGAGTGCGCATTGGCCCAGTAGATCATGCCGCCGATGGTGGGGCGGTTGATGTCGGAAAAGCCCAGGATGGACAGGGTCACCTCCAGGCCGATGGCCCAGATCAGATTGTTCATAGTGGTGAAGAAGACGATGGGCATGACATAGGGCAGGTGTTCGCGGAACAGGACCTGGCCGGTGCGCATGCCCGAAAAGGCGGCATGCCGGGTAAATTCACGGGTCCGCAATGACAGGGCGGCCGAGCGGATCAGACGACTGTCATGGGTCCAGCCCAGCATGGCGGCCGTCAGCGCCAGCACGCTCCAGTTCATCTGGTCGCGCAGGACAAAGACCAGCAGCAGCAGGATCGGAATATTGGGCAGGGCCCCCAGCGTATCGTTGAAGGCCATGATGATCTGGTCGGTCCGGCCGCCGACATAGCCAGAGACCAGGCCCACGACAATGGCGATGACACGACTGATGAGGGCGACCATCAGGCCGAAGGTCAGCGTATTGCGCATCGAGGCCGCCAGCTGCCAGAACATGTCCTGGCCACGGCTGTTGGTGCCCAGCCAATATTCGGGGCCGGGGGGCATGTCGGGGATCACCGCATAGGTCATCATCTCGTCATAGGGGGCGAAGAACGATGCCAGCACCAGGGCCAGGATGATCAGGATCAGCAGCGTGCCGAAGAGGAATTCACGGTTGTAGCGCAGCAGGTCGCGCAGGACTTTAAACATGGCGCTATCCCAGTTTCACGCGTGGATCGATGAGCGGATACAAGATGTCGATCAGGAATACGGCGGTGGCCACGGCGATCACCGAAAAGGTGGTGACGCCGAGCACGAGGCTATAATCGCCGGCATAGATCCCCGCGATCATGAGCTTGCCGATGCCGGGATAGTTGAAGATGAACTCAACGATCACCGCGCCGCCAAAGACATTGCCCAGGCTGAGCGCCAGGCCGGTGACCTGGGGCAGCATGGCGTTGCGGGCCACATATTGTGAGAACACGGTGCGCGAGGGCACGCCCGCCAGTTCGGCATAGACGACGTAATCGTCGGTAACGATGTTGGACACCAGCGAGCGCATCGACACGAACCAGCCGCCCATGCCCACCAGGACCAGGGTCAGCGCGGGCAGGGTGCCATACTGGATGACCGAGGAAATATAGGCCCAGCTGGCGGCCGGGGTGAGGTTGAGCTGGGCGCCGCCGCTGATGGGCAGGACGGGCCAGAGAAAGCCGAACACGATCAGCAGGGTCAGGCCGGTGATATAGGTGGGGATCGGCTGCAGGGCCATGACGAACAGGCCCACCAGCTTGATGGCGCGGCTGTTGCGGAAATAGCCGGCAATGGCGCCCAGCAGGTTGCCGATCACCCAGGAAATGAGGGTAGCCAGGGTCAGCAGGCCAACCGTCCAGGGCAGGGCCCGGCCGATAATGGTCATGACCGGGGTGGGGAAGGCCGATAGCGATGGGCCGAAATCGCCCCGCAGCACGCGTCCCCAGAACAGGAAATATTGCGAGATCAGCGAGCCGTCGGTGCCGTAAAGTTCGCGCAGCGACTGGCGCAGGACCTCCACGGTGCGCGGGTCGGTGGCGCCGAAATTGGTGAGCAGCGACACTGTCTGTT
>CAXBKI010000589.1:0-2263 GCA_963975955.1 uncultured Devosia sp. | reverse complement strand
TGGTCCTGCCCGGCCCGCCGCTCGCCAGGGTCGCCGCTGACCGGATTGGCCAGAACCGAGGGAATCACCGAGGTCGAAGTGCGCCGCAGCCCGATGGCATCCAACTGCCGCCCCAACCAGTCATAATGGGCGGGGCCGCCACGCAGTACTGGCACTTCGACCCCATCATAGCCGAGATCCTTGAGATGCCTGAGGTGATCGAGATGTTCATCCTCGATGAAGCCGCTCAGGCACA
The DNA here is from genome assembly GCA_963975955.1 of uncultured Devosia sp. Taxonomy (GTDB): domain Bacteria; phylum Pseudomonadota; class Alphaproteobacteria; order Rhizobiales; family Devosiaceae; genus Devosia. The sequence goes on along the minus strand of CAXBKI010000589.1, from coordinate 2,028 downwards.
ACAGATTGATGCCGATCTGCATTCTCGTCTCCCTGCCGCCCAATTTGTCCCCGAGCCGCATCCCAGGGGTTGCAGCCGCGCCGCCATCGGGCTAATGGCTTGCTGAACGGTCACTGACCGGGCGGGTATAGCTCAGTGGTAGAGCAGCAGCCTTCCAAGCTGAATATGCGGGTTCGATTCCCGCTACCCGCTCCATAAATTACTGAATTTGTTGATTAAATTCTATAGGCCGGTTTGCCGTTTGTAGCTGGCTTGCGGTTTTGCATGTCGTTTGCCTTTGCGACTCGCCGAATAGTTGGGTGCAGGCTAGCGCATCAGCGACTGATACCCACCACCAATCCGTCAGTACGCGACCCTGGATGCAACCAGCCTGGCAGCGCGGGCAATCATTGTGCTGCCCTGGCTAAGCCGCTATTGGTGAGCCGTGGTTGGGCCTGGGAGCCCCCACCGCCGAACAGTGGGACGGGGCTGCATGGCATTTTGTGGCGCGAGCATCGTTGACGATCTGCACATTCCCGCATTTGTCGGTGCATTGTCCGCGAGCCAAGCGGGTCGCTCACTGCAGGTCTTGTCGTCGCGCGACGTTCGCGCGTTCCGCATGATGAGTGCTGCCATCAGCGACGCGGTCGCGGGCAGGGCGGGATCAAATGACATATCTGGGCAAGAGATCCTGTTGCGCAAATGCCCGGTTCAGGGCGAACAGTCCCTCGTGAGTACCGCGCTTTGCCGGCAGAAGCGCCTTCGCGATGCCGGGCAATGCACTTGACCAGGCGACAAAGTTCAGCGCCCACTCATTGCGCCACGCGTGATGTTCAGCGCTGGTTGCCCCGTCGACGCGAGCCTGACAGGCTGGGGACTGACGCGCCGGTTTGCAAAAAATGAGGCTTGTCGGACTGATTGCCGGCGTGGCGGCACTTTATGCACTGGCCGGCCTCCTGGGCCTGCAACTGGCGGTCCCCCCGGGCTATGCGACGATCATGTGGCCGGCCTCGGGCATTGCCATTGCCGCCTTGCTGATTTTTTCGCCGCGCCTGATTCTGGGCATTTTTATCGGCTCCTTGCTGATCAATGGCTATATCGGGCATGTGCTTGAGGCTGGTGTCGTCAACTGGCATGCATTGGCGGTGGCCACGGCAATCGCTGGCGGCTCGAGTCTGCAGGCGATTACCGCTGCCTGGGTTTGCCGCCGACTGTTCGGTGTGCCCACCATTTTGCGATCAATAAGGGACGTGGCGGTGTTTGCCGGCATCGTCGGGCCGCTGGCCTGTCTGATTGCCGCCAGCGTGGGCACCTACACCTTGTTTCTGGCTGGCCTGCTGCCGCCGACAGGAGCAGTCAACAACTGGCTGACCTGGTGGCTCGGCGATCTGATCGGGATTCTGGTCGTGTTGCCGCTGGCTTTGCTGGGACCCTGGCGCAGTTGGGGCGACGGCTGGTCACGAGACAACGCAGCGCGCCTGAGGGCCGCTTCGATCGTCGCCCTGATGATCCCCCTGGGCATTACCTTTTATGGCTGGAAGTGGACCGAGGAACTTGCCTACGAGCGCGGCAGCGTCGCGTTTGCCGCATTGGCCAGCGATAGCAAACAGGCTCTGCTGCACCGGCTGGATTCCTATTCGCAAGGGCTCAATGGCGCCGCTGGCTTGTTTGAAGCCTCCGACAGTGTGTCCGCGGCTGACTGGCGCGCCTATGTCAATGCGCTGGACATCGGGCAGACCCTGCCGGGTGTGGAGGATCTGATGGTACCCCCCAGCGGTGCTGGCCACTCCCAACACTTTATCATCAGCTACATTGAGCCGCTGGAGCCGAATCTGGCGGCGCGCGGGCTGGATATTTCCTCGGAGAACAATCGCCGCGCGGCGGCCGAGAGGGCGCGCAACACTGGATTGCCCAACATCACCAGGCGCCTTCATCTGGTGCAGGATGAGATTCAGCGCGCGGGTTTTCTGCTGCTGAGGCCGTTCTACGCAGCCGTGGATCCGGTCGACGCACCGCAGCAGCGCGCGGCGGCATTCGAGGGGTGGGTCT
>CAXBKI010000588.1:0-2268 GCA_963975955.1 uncultured Devosia sp. | reverse complement strand
GGCCTTCATGCAGGCGCCCGGCCACGAAGCCTGGCATCCCGATCCGGCCTTCTACTACGATATCGGCGGTGGTCCGGTGCTCGACATGGGCCCCTACTACATCACCGACCTGGTCAATCTGCTGGGTCCGGTGGCCCGCGTCTCGGCCATGGCATCGCGCCTGCGTCTCACCCGGCCGATACTCTCCGAGCCCAAGAAGGGCCAGATCATGGACGTGCACGTCGACACCCATGTCACCGGCGCCCTCGGGTTTGCCAATGGCGCCATCGTTCAGGTCGGCATGAGCTTTGATGTCGCTGGCCACAAGCATGTGCCGCTCGAACTCTATGGCACCGAGGCCAGCCTGATCGTGCCCGATCCCAATTTCTTCGGTGGCGATCTCGAACTTAAAAAGCGCGGCCGCGAGGAACCCTGGACTCCCGTGCCCGTCACCGCGCCCTATGCCGACGGCAATTATCGTTCGCTCGGCGTCGCCGACATGGCGCACGCCATTATCGAGGGGCGCCCGCATCGGGCCAATGGCGATCTTGCCCTGCACGTGCTCGAAGTCATGGAGGCTTTCGAGACAGCATCGCGCGAAGGCCGCACCATCGACATCAAGACGCCGGTGGAGCGCCCTGCGCCGCTGTCCACCTCGCTCAAGAACGGCGTGCTGGCCTGACCCAGCCTGGTCCGGGGTGACAGCGCAGGCTCGGCTGGGCTAGATACAGCCAGTTCTGTCAGCACCCCGGATCGCCATGACATCGCAATTGCCCACCATTGTCAGCTTCTGGCATGGCCCGATGAGCTGGCTTGAAGCCCTCTCCATCGCGTCCTTTCGCCGCCATGGTCATCCGGTCGAGGTCTATTCCTTTGATCCGGTCGAGGGATTGCCTGCTGACGCCACGGCGCGCGACGCCGCCGCGGTGCTGCCGCGCGACAAGCTGGTATTCTACAAGGGAAAGGGCACGCCCGGGGTGTTCTCCGACTACTTCCGCATGGCCGTGCTGGCCAGGGGACTGGGCGTCTATGCCGATCTCGACGTCTACTGTGTCCGTCCCATTGAAGGGCCGCCCGATTACCTGATGGCCTATGAGCGGCCCGGCTCGATCAATGGCGCGGTGCTGCATATTCCGCCCGACGCGCCACTGCTTGCCGACCTGCTCTCGATCTTCACCGATACTGACCGGCCGCTGTTTGAGCCGCATCTGCCCCTGTTCCGGCGGCTCGAAGTTGCCGCCCGGCGCCTGCTGGGTGAAAAGATCGCGCCCGAGGACATGCAATATGGTGCCACCGGCCCCATGGCGTTGACCCACTACATGCGCCAGCGGGGGCTCGAGCACCTGGTGCGGCCCAGCACCGTGCTCTACCCCATCGCCTATGAAGGCATTCCCGCTCTGATGCAGGCCGGCTCGAGTATCGATGCCGCCATCACCCCGGATACGCTGGCCGTCCATCTCTGGCGCAGCCAGCTCACACGTCGTGGCCGCGCCGACATGCCGCTGCCCGAACCCGGCAGCGCGCTCTGGACGCTCTGTGAACGCGAAGGCATCGCGCTGGGCTGAGGTCTAGCCCAGTCGCAGCTGCTTTTTCCACCAGCGCTTCCAGCGGTGCCGGGCGAAGCGGTAGAACAGCTCATTGGTCATCACGTGCCGGTAGAATCGGGGATGGGCACTGGTGTGCAGGATGCCCGACATAACCCCCCAGGGCTTGCTCTTGCGCGTATAGTGCAGGATGGCCGGATCCATCCCCTCATGGGCAGCATGAGCATCAATGGTGTTCCAGCGCCAGGGCAGGGCCAGCCAGTTATTGCGGAAGATCAGGTTGAGCATGTCCTGATCGTAATACAGCCGGTCCATGATGCCGCGCGCCGCCAGCGCCTCGACCTCGGCGCGGATATCGATGGCACGCCAGGCCGCCAGATCGATCAGCAGCATGCCGGAGTTGAAATAGGGGTCGGCATATTCGAACAGGTCGCGATTCTGCTTCATGTCGCGCTTGCCCACGATGAAGGGGTGAACCGAATCGCGTACAGCGCCCAGCGGGAAGCCTTCGAGATCGATATCGAACAGCATTTCGATGGGGTCGCGCACCATCATGTCGCAGTCCAGATAGATCACCCGCTCGACCGCGTCGGGCAGCAGCCGGCCGAGCAGCAGGCGGCCATACACCACTTTGGGCCACTGCGTGCTGGTCGGCAGATCGCGCACGAACTCGTTGAAGGCGGCATTTTCCGTCAGATCGTACCAGCGCAGGCTGGCGCCGAACTCGGTCTCTATCGCCTTGAGG
>CAXBKI010000587.1:0-2275 GCA_963975955.1 uncultured Devosia sp. | reverse complement strand
GGTTGGTCAGCACGGCGCAAAGGGCCGTGCCGGCGTCGCCGCAGGACTGAAATTGGAACGAGGTGCCATATTCGTCCACGAATGTGCCGCTCGGAACGACCTCATCTCCGGCAAGGGCGGGCGCGGCGATACCAGCGCAGAGGGCAAGAGCGGCAAGACTTGTTTTCAGAATTTGCATAGGTCTCTCCAACGCGACGGCACCCGCCCCGAGCGGTCGCTCATGATTAGGGAACAGTTTCGCAACGCACGCAGCTTTGAATCGGTTGCGTCACAATTGCCTAGGGGCGGATCATCGCCGGAATGTGGCAGCCATCTCGATATGGGTGGATTGGGTGAACTGGTCCACCGCCACCAGATCGCTCATGGTGTAGCCGCCAGCCACCAGAATGGCGGCGTCGCGAGCGAAAGTGCGCGGATCGCAGGCAACCATGACGACGGTCTTGACCTTGGATCTGGCCAGTTCGCGCACCTGCGCCTCGGCGCCCGAGCGGGGCGGATCGAGCACCACGAAGTCGTAATTTAGTTCGAACTGGGTGAGCGGGTCACGGAACAGGTCCTGGCTTTTGGCGGTCACCTCGCGCAGGCCCTTGGTAAAGCGCCGCGCAGAATCGAGCGCGGCAATCGAGGCTTTGTCATTGTCGAAGGCCTTGACGGGACGGTGTTCGGCCAGGCGCAGGGCGAAGGGCCCCAATCCGCAAAACAGATCGGCAATTGTCTTGGCCTTGCGGTCGAGCGCATTGAGCACATAGTCGGCCAGCAGACCCTCGGCGGCGGCGGTGGCCTGCAGGAAGCCGCCAATGGGCAGTTCCACGCGGGCGCGGCCCATTTCGATGATGGCCGGTTGGGCCTGCAGCACCATCTCGCCATTGAGCGCCAGCCGCGCCAGCCGGAAGCGCGCCACCAGCGGCGCGACGCGGTCATTGCGCGTCTGCTTTTTCTCGGTGCGGATGGCAACGTCCAGACCCGACAGGCTCGCCACAATACTGACATCGGCCTCGCCGACCGCCTGGAACACAGCCCGGGCAATATCGGGCGCCTTGGCCAGGGCCGGCACCAGAATGGGACAGGCATCGATGTCGTGCACCTGGTGGCTGCGCAACCGCATATAGCCCACGCCTTCACGGCGCGCATGCAGGGTGGCGCGGCGCCGGCCATCGCCGGCGGCATCGATGAAGCGCGATACCGTCACGTCAATGCCGGCAAAGCGCAGCGGCGTCTCGATCAGGCCGGTCTTGAAGGCCTCATAGCTGGCCCGGTCCATATGCTGCAGCTGACAGCCGCCACAGGCGCCAAAATGCGGGCAAAAGGGCTCGATGCGGTTGGCAGCCGGGGTGACAATGCCCCGCAGCGTGCCGCGATCACCGTCGATGTCGATCTCGACCTGCTCGCCGGGCAGCGCGAACGGCACGAAGACCTTGTGGCCGTCGATCTCGGCGACGCCCTCGCCCTTGTGGCCGAGGCTGGTGATGGTGGCGGTGCTGGTCATGATCTTCCGGGGCTTGCTGAACCCGTTCAGTAGCGGCAAGCCCCGGTCAGGTCTAGTGCAGCGGGCGGCTGGCCCATTCGAGCAGGCTGGCCAGACCGACAAAGGGCACGCCGGCGTGTTCGCTCAATCCCGAAGCACAGGTGCTGACGGTCGACACGCCCAGCGTGCAGCCGTCGGGAATATCGCGCCGGGCAAAGCGGGTGGCGTGGGCGTTCAGCTCGGGCACGAACAGGCCCTTGTCACCGGCATAGCCGCAGCAGGTGACCGAACTCAGCACGGCGATGGTATCGGCACAGGCCCGGGCGATGGCTTCGGTCATGGGCTGTTCGGCCAGGCGCTGGGCCGAGCAGTTATGGTGCACGGCCACGACGGGCAGCTTCTGGGTGATGGTCAGCCGCGGCAGCACCTGGGCGAGCAGGAACTGGCTGGAATCGAGAACGGGCGCGTCGCCGGGGAACTCGCGCAGATGCTTGGCGCAGGTGGAGGCATCGGTCACCACGCTGAGTTTTCCGGCATCGGAGAGCGCCGAAAGTTCCCGCTTGAGTTCTCCGCCCACACTGGCCGCCTGGTCGGGGAAACCCTTGGACTGGAAGGGCTGGCCACAGCACTGGCCGTTGAGATGATCGGGCATGATCACATCAAAACCGGCGCGCTCGAGCAGGGCCAGCATGGCATCGGGTGCCGCCAGCAGACCATGGTCGGTGCGGGGGGCGCCAAACATGCGGGTGGCGCAACTGGGGAAATAGACGATCGACGGACGCACGGACTGGGCAATGGGCACCGGAAAGC
>CAXBKI010000586.1:0-2277 GCA_963975955.1 uncultured Devosia sp. | reverse complement strand
GCACCTGCATGGCACGGTGCGGATCACCGCCTCGGTCATCGTCGCCAATCTCATCCTGCCGCCCATCCTTGCAGCCTTGCGACAAGCAGAGCCCAGCATCCAGATCGAGATCGTGGCCTCCGACACTAACCAGAACCTGCTCCGTCGCGACGCCGATATCGCCATTCGCATGGCCGATCCGACGCAGAATGCGCTCATTGCCCACAAGCTCGGCGACACTCCGATGGGCCTGTTTGCCACACGCGGCTATTTCGACCGGCGTGGTCGAGTTACCTCCAAGGAAGACCTCAAAAACCATGACCTGATCGGCCTTGATCGCAACGACTTCCTGCTTCGCGGCTTGGCAAGCTACGGCATCAACCTCACCCGCGAGGAATTTGCCCTGCGCACTGATGACGGCCTGCTGACCTGGAACCTGCTGCTGGCGGGCGGCGGAATCGGAGTGGCGCAGGTGATCCTTGCCCAACGCCACCCTGACCTTGAACAGGTCAGCGCCGGCATTGACCTAGGGGCACTTCCCGTCTGGCTGGTGATGAGCGAGGAAGTACGAAGCAACGCGCGCATTCGACGGGTGGCTGATTTCCTGTCGGAGGCGATCAGTGGCCTGCTGTGAAGTCGGGTTTGGTTCGGCTAACCGGTCCGGCGCAGGCCTGCGCATTTGCACTCAACCTGCGCCACCTTTCACTCGCCCCAGCCGGTGACGGTATTGCTGCCGAACGGCATGGAACGCAGACCCTTGGAGGTGCGGCTGGAACTGAAGGTTGGCGGCGGGGTGCTCGCGGTGTTGATGCGTCAGTCTTTCCGGCGATGAGCTTGATTTCGGTGGCCGCGATGTTGCTGTGCATCGGGGAGAGCTTCGGCTTTCCAATGTTAGCCTTCGCACTGAGTCGTTCACCAGCTACCAGTGTCCGCTCTTGTCGATTAATTTGCGGGTCTCCCAGGTCCGAAATGGGGGTGGCAACTGCCATCCCCGGCCTTAGCACAATAATTTCTCCTGCGGCCGAAAGCCGGTTCTCAGTCTTCGAGCCGTTGGCCCGTGTCCTGGTCAAAAAAATGCGCCCGATCGGTGGTAAGGGTCAACTGGATGGTTTGACCGACGCTGATATCAAGTCGATCGCTCATGACGCAAACCAGTTCCTGGGCACCCAGGCGGACAGTCAAATGTGTTTCGGAGCCGGTCGGTTCGATCGTAACAACCTCGGCTGCGGTGCCGCCCTCGGCAGCCAGGCGGATGTGTTCGGGACGCACGCCGAATACGACATCCTTGCCAGCCAGACCTGCGTCGAAGGTGCGGGTTGCAACGGTCTCGCCATTGGCCAGCAGCAGCGTGCTGTTCTCGCCCAGCGTGCCGCGGAGGAAATTCATCGCCGGGGACCCCAGGAAGCCCGCCACGAAGATGTTAGCCGGGCGGTCATAGAGCTCGAGCGGAGCGCCCATCTGTTCGACCCGACCTGCATTCATGACCACAATCTTGTTGGCCATGGTCATGGCTTCAATCTGGTCATGCGTGACGTAGACGATGGTCGTGGACAGACGTTGATGCAAGCCCTTGATTTCGCCGCGCATCTGCACACGCAGCTTGGCGTCAAGATTGGACAGCGGTTCATCAAACAGGAAGACCTTGGGGTCGCGCACAATGGCCCGCCCCATGGCCACGCGCTGGCGCTGTCCGCCCGAAAGCTGGGCCGGCTTGCGGGCGAGCAGCGGCCCAAGGCCCAGGATTGCGGCGGCCTCGTCTACCTTACGCTTGATCTCGGGCTTCTTGATGCCGGCCAGTTCCAGGGCAAAGCCCATATTCTGCTCGACCGTCATCTGCGGATAAAGCGCATAGTTCTGAAACACCATGGCGATGTCCCGATCCTTGGGCTCAAGGTTGTTGACCACCTTGCCATCAATGCTGACCGTGCCGCCGGTAATGGTCTCCAGGCCGGCAATCATGCGCAGCAGCGTGGACTTGCCACAGCCCGAGGGCCCCACCAGGATGACGAATTCCCCGTCGGCAATCTCGATATCAACACCATGGATGACGGGGGTTGCACCATAGGATTTGTGCACATCGGCAATACGAACAGGCGCCATTTTCAAATTCCTCCCGATCAATCCAGCTTGCGAACCCGCAAAGCCAAGAACGGCTTGCCGGGCAGGTTGACGCCAAATGCCGCATCGGCCGTGCCACCGCGGACGACGTCGCCATGGCGGGTGGGATAAGGCACGAGCGGCTCGACCTGCTCGATCGGTGTCACCGTCATGTTCCATGTGTCGATCAGATCGACGGCA
>CAXBKI010000585.1:0-2279 GCA_963975955.1 uncultured Devosia sp. | reverse complement strand
TGCTGGCGCTCAACGCCGCCATCGAAGCGGCGCGGGCCGGCGAGCAGGGTCGCGGCTTCGCCGTGGTCGCCGATGAGGTGCGCGCCCTGGCCAAGCGCACCGCCGACACCACCGGCGAGATCGACGGCCTGCTCGATTCCGACGCTTACGCAGAACTGACGCTGTAGACACAGAACCCCCACCCTTAATCCCTCCCCACAAGGGGGAGGGAGACGGATCGAGTGCGGTGGACGGTCGTGCCACAGACTGGATCGGTTCCCTCCCCCTTGTGGGGAGGGAGCAAGGGTGGGGGTGATTCCACCACAAACTGGAAGCCTGAGAGACCCCATGCGCTACCTTCCCCACTCTGAAGCCGAACGCACCGAGATGCTTGGCGTCATCGGTGCGGCCAATATCGATGCCCTGTTCAGCGCCGTTCCCGCCAGCGCACTCAAGAGCTTTGATCTTGGCCTGCCTGCCCACAGCCCCGAGTTCCTGGTTGAAGCGCATATGAAGGCGCTGGCCGGTCAGAACCATGCCGGCGCTGACGGTCCGTTCTTTGTCGGCGCTGGCGCCTATCGCCAGCATGTTCCGGCCACGGTGGATCACTTGATCCAGCGTTCGGAATGGCTGACGGCCTACACGCCCTATCAGCCGGAAATCTCGCAGGGCACCCTGCAGATGCTGTTTGAATTCCAGACCCAGGTGGCCAAGCTCACCGGCATGGATGTGGCCAATGCCAGTCTCTATGACGGCTCGACCGGCACAGCCGAAGCCGTGCTGATGGCGCGCCGGCTGACCAAGCGCAACAAGATCGTGCTGTCGGGTGGCCTTCACCCGCATTATCGCGACGTGGTGCGCGCCTATCTCAAGGACGATGCGGATCTGGAATGCCTTTCGGCCTCGCCCGAGGGCCAGGGCGACATTCTCGACCATATCGACGAAAACACCGCTGCCATCGTCGTGCAGACCCCCGACTTCTACGGTCACCTGCGCAATATCAAGACGGCCGCCGACGCCGCCCATGCCAAGGGCGCGCTGCTGATCGTGGTGATCACCGAGATCGTCTCGCTGGGCCTGCTCGAAGCGCCGGGCGCACTGGGCGCCGATATCGTGGTGGCCGAGGGCCAGTCGATCGGCAATGCGCTCAACTTTGGCGGCCCCTATCTGGGCCTGCTGGCGACGCGCAAGGAGTTCATCCGGCAGATGCCCGGACGCATCTGCGGCGAAACCGTTGATGCCGAGGGCCAGCGCGGCTTCGTGCTGACGCTGTCGACCCGCGAGCAGCATATCCGCCGCGAAAAGGCGACGAGCAATATCTGCACCAATTCGGGGCTCTGCGCTCTGGCCTTCTCGATCCATATGGCACTGCTGGGCGAGGCCGGTTTCACCCGTCTGGCCCGGCTCAACCACGCCAATGCCTGCACGCTCGCCGATGCGCTGGCAGCGGTGCCGGGCGTCGACGTGCTGAACAAGACCTTCTTCAACGAAATGACCATCCGGACTACGCAGCCAGCGGCAGGCCTGATCGAACGCCTGGCCAGGCGCGGCATTCTGGGCGGCGTCCCCGTCAGCCGGCTTGAGCCATCCGATGCATCGGTTGAGAACCTGATCGTCCTGGCGGCGACCGAACTGACAACAGACGCCGATATTGCGGCATTGTGCGAAGCGCTGAGCGAGGAACTGGCATGAGCATGAACAATCAGGGCCGGCCCACCGGCACCGGCGCATCGGGTTTTGCCTCCACTTCGGGCTCATCCATGCTTCCCAACGAACCGCTGCTGTTCGAGATTGGCGATACCGAGCATTCGGGTGTCGATCTGCCCGACGCCACCATCACCAATGCCCGTCTGGGCGGCTTCGAGCGCAAGATGCCGCTCGATCTGGCCGGTCTGACCGAGCCGGAAGCCATGCGCCACTATGTGCGCCTGAGCCGCCTCAACCACTCGATCGACAGCGGCATGTATCCGCTGGGCTCGTGCACGATGAAGCACAATCCCCGCCTCAACGAGAAGATGGCCCGCCTGCCCGGGTTCGCCGACATCCATCCGCTGCAGCCGGTCTCGACCGTGCAGGGTGCGCTCGAGCTGATGAACGAGCTCAGCCACTGGCTGATGACGCTGACCAATACCGCAGCCGTGGCCCTCACCCCCAAGGCCGGCGCGCATGGCGAATTGCTGGGCATGATGGCCATCAAGGCGGCGCAGGAAGCAGCCGGCCAGGCGCACCGCAAGATCGTGCTGGTTCCCGAAAGCGCCCATGGCACCAATCCGGCAACAGCCGCCTTCCTGGGCTATTCA
>CAXBKI010000584.1:0-2279 GCA_963975955.1 uncultured Devosia sp. | reverse complement strand
CATTGCCGACTATGCGCGCGCGTCGACCCGGATTTCCGCCCGCCATGCCGATGTCGAGGAAACCAAGCTGCTGGGGCTGTCAGCGGGCGCGATCCTGCTGGTGTCGGAAGCCATCGATGAGGATAGTTCAGGCAATCCAATCTCTTACGCGCTCAGCCGGTTTCCCGCCGAACGCATGGAACTGGTGGTCTAGGCCCGCTCGGCCTGCCGGGTCAGATCTTCGAGCAGTTGCACGAACTGCTCGCCGGCCACCTCGAGCGCGCCGGAATTGTCGATGCGCACGGTGCTGGCCGGCAGGCGGTCGGCGACACGGCGGTCGATGCGCTGCTGGATCGAGGCGGCGGTCTCCCGGCCGCGCCCGGCCAGACGCTGCTCGATCACGTCGCGATCCGCCGAAATGGCCACCACGACGGCATCGGGATAGCGCTGGATCAGCGCGGGAATCATGGCGCGCGACAGGTTGGCAATCACCACCCTGCCCGCCTGCAGGTCGTCTTCCAGCGAGACAGGCAGGCCATAGCGCAGGCCGTGCGCCTCCCAGGTCAGCGCAAAAGCGCCGTCCCGCTCGGCCTGGGCGAAGCTCGCCTCATCCATGCTGTCGTGGTCCTCGCTGCCGCCGTCGGCCTGGCGCGTCACCACGCGCCGCACGACATGAATCATGCCGCTGGCCTCGAGGCGCTCGCGGGCGAAGCCGATCAGGCTGTCCTTGCCCACGCCACTGGGGCCGACCACGGCGACAAAAGTGCCCCTCATATCACGCGACGACCCTGGCGGTAGACCGTGAGCACGATGGGAATACCATCCTCGATACGCAAGTGCACGAAGTCGGCCCGCTTGCCGACGGCGATCTCGCCGCGGTCGTGGAAACCGGCCGCTTCGGCGGGGCGCTTGGTCACCAATTGGATGGCTTTTGACAAACTTATCCCCTCCACGTTCTCGGCGAGCGAGAATGCCGACTGCAGCATGCTGAAGGGAATGTAGTCCGATGACAGGATATCGAGCAGATCGGCTTCGGCCAGGGCGCGAGCCGAGACATTGCCCGAGTGCGAGCCGCCCCGCACCACATTGGGCCCCCCCATCAGAATGGCCATGCCGGCTTGGCGCGATGCCTTGGCGGCCTCCAGCGTGGTGGGGAATTCGGCGACATCGATGCCCAGGGCCACCGCCTCTTCGACATGGTCGCGCGTGGCATCGTCATGGCTGGCCAGCACAATGCCCAAATCGGTACAGGCCTGCGCAATCGCCCGGCGATGCGGGCCGGCATAGGCCTGCGACTCGGCGTTGCGGCGCAGGGTGAAGTCCTGCAGCTGCGCATCGCTCATCTTGAGCTTGCCCTGGTAATAGACCTTGTAGGCTTCCATGCTGGCGAACTGGCGCTGACCGGGGGCATGGTCCATCAGCGACGCCAGGCGCACCTGTGGATCGTCCTTGAGCAGGTTGAAACTGTCCAGGCAATCGGGGGCCGAGACTTCGCAGCGCAGGTGGATGAAGTGTTCCGCCCGCAGGCGCCCGGCCCTGGTGCCGGCAGCGATGGCGCCGGCAAGCGTCTGCATCTCCAGCGCACCCATGTCGGAATTCTCGTCGAGCCCGACCCGGATGGCGTCCAGCACGGTGGTGATACCGGAGGCCGCAATCTGGGCGTCGTGCGCCTGCACGGCCGCCACCGGGTTCCACCGCACCTTGGGGCGCGGGGCGTAATGGGTTTCGAGGTGGTCGGTGTGCAGTTCGACCAGGCCGGGGATCAGATAGTCCCCATCCAGGCCCATGCCGGTCCGGGTGGGCGTACCGATATCGGTGATGATGCCGCCATCGACCCGCACGGCGCCCTCCACCACCTCATTAGCCAGGACAATCCGGGCATTGGTCAGGACGAGTTCCCCGAGGGCGACACTGTTCATGGGCGGCAATCCAACTGGTTTTCAAGACGGCGCGAGCGCATCGGGTAGAGTGGTTTCGTGACGTTTTGGAGACACGGCCGCGTCATCCAGCCGCTTTCCAGTGGCGCTGTTGAATGGATGCAGGCTCTGGCGCGGCAATGCAAGCTCAAGCCGCGCACCTTCTGCAACCTGGGAGCGGCCCTGCACCACCAGGATTATCGTATTGTCCAGGCCGTCGACGCGCAGATAGAGGTGGCTTTCGCCCCCGACCGGCTCGATCAGCTCGACCGTTCCGCTCAGCCCCATTTCGCCGGCAGCCGCCTTGCCCAGCCGGATTGCGTCGGGCCGGGCGCCCACGATATCGGTGCCGTTCGGCAGGTCGGTTGGCACCTGCACGCCGGC
>CAXBKI010000583.1:0-2283 GCA_963975955.1 uncultured Devosia sp. | reverse complement strand
CCTTGACGCGGGCGAAACGGGCGGCTTCGATCTTGCCGGCCGAGCCGCGCTCACCAAAGCCGCCGGGCACCAGAATGCCGTGCACATGTTCGAGGTAAGGGGCCGGATCGTCGCGCTCGAACACCTCGGAGTCGATCCACTGCAGGTTGACCTTGACCTTGTTGGCGATGCCGCCATGGCTGAGCGCTTCGGAGAGGGATTTGTAGGCGTCCTTGAGGCCGGTATACTTGCCGACAATGGCGATATTGACCTCGCCTTCGGGGCTGTGCAGCCGGTTGGAGACTTCCTGCCAGGCTTTCAGATCAGGTTCGGGTGCGTCCTTGATACCGAAGGTGGCCAGGATTTCGCGGTCCAGGCCCTCATGGTGATAGGCCAGCGGCACATCATAGATGGAGGAAACGTCCAGGCCCTGGATGACGGCACTTTCACGCACATTGCAGAACAGCGACAGCTTCTTCTTTTCCCCTTCGGGAATAGGACGGTCACAGCGGACCAGCAGCACGTCTGGCGCGATGCCGATCGAGCGCAGTTCCTTGACCGAATGCTGGGTCGGCTTGGTCTTGAGCTCACCGGCCGAGGAGATATAGGGCATCAGCGTCAGGTGCAGGTAGCAGGCATCGCCGCGCGGCAGATCATTGCCCAGCTGGCGGATCGCCTCGAAGAACGGCAGCCCCTCGATATCGCCGACGGTGCCACCGATTTCCACCAGAACGAAATCGAATTCCTCATTGCCTTCGAGCACGAAGTTCTTGATGGCGTCAGTTACATGCGGAATGACCTGGACGGTGGCGCCGAGATACTCGCCCTTGCGCTCCTTGGCCAGGATGTCGGAATAGATGCGCCCGGTGGTTATGTTGTCGCGCTTGTTGGCGGCGCGGCCGGTGAAGCGCTCATAGTGCCCCAGATCCAGATCGGTTTCGGCGCCATCATCGGTGACAAAGACTTCGCCGTGCTGGGTGGGCGACATCGTGCCCGGATCGACGTTGAGATAGGGGTCCAGCTTGCGCAGGCGAACCTTGTAGCCGCGCGCTTGCAGGACGGCGCCAAGCGCTGCCGATGCAAGACCTTTACCCAATGAGGAGACCACGCCTCCGGTGATGAATACGTACCGAGCCATGGGCGCTCACCTTAATCACATCAGCATCGATTCGCAGAGCGCGCATGCAGCTCTACACAAAAAGAAGAAGGGGATGTTGCCATCCCCCTCGATCGTCGTGCCTTGCGGCCGTTAGTTGCTCGCTGGAGCAGCCGGTGTTTGCGCAGGCGCCTCGGGCACCGGCAGATCGGCATTGCTCGGCGTTGCCGGGTCGGCAGGCGCAGCGCCCGCAGCATCAGTAGCCGGCGCGGCATCAGTAGCCGGCGCAGCATCTGTTGCTGGCGCGGCGTCGGTAGCTGGGGCCTGCACGGGCACTGGCAGATCGCTCGTCGAGTCGCCCTGCAGCGCGTTCAGCGCATCAAGCACGCTGGTCGGCGTTGTCTGACCTTCAGGTGTGGTCGCAGCGCGATCCAGGATGCCCGAGCTGCCGCGATCGAGTTCATTGACAATGGTCAAGCCAATAGCCGTGGCAAAAAACAATGCCCCCAGAATGGCCGTTGTGCGGGTTAGCAGATTTGCCGAACCGCGCGCCGTCATCAGGCCGCCGCCGCCGCCACCGCCACCAATGCCCAGCGCGCCGCCCTCGGAGCGCTGCAGCAGGATGACTGCGATCAGCGCCAGGACGATCAGCAGATAGGCAACAATCAGGACATTCGCCATCGTGTCTCAGTCTATTGGTCTGTCAAAAGATGGCGCGTCATACACGCCCCAGCCCGCAAATGCCAGAGGCCGGACGGAAATTCCGGCCAGCCCTTGGCGCTCCCGCCGCTACACGGCCGAGATAATGGTGTAGAAGTCCTTTGCCAAGAGGCTGGCGCCGCCGACCAGCCCGCCATTGACGTTATCCACGGCCAGAATCTCGCGGGCATTCTGCGGCTTGAGCGAACCACCATAGAGAATGGGAATCGCCGGCCCCTTTTCTGCGAAGCGGGTCGCCAGGTGCTGGCGGATGACGCCATGCATGCGGGCGATGTCTTCAAGGGTAGGAGTGCGACCGGTGCCGATAGCCCAGATCGGTTCGTAAGCGACGATCACGAAGTGCTGACTGGCCGCATCCGGGATGGATGCTTGGAGTTGGGCGATCACGACCGCTTCGGCCTCGCCGCTGTCCCGCTGCGCCTCGGTTTCTCCCACGCAGATGATGGGCTTGAGGCCGGCGCCGATGGCCGCCTCCGCCTTGGCGCGGA
>CAXBKI010000582.1:0-2294 GCA_963975955.1 uncultured Devosia sp. | reverse complement strand
GCTGGAGAACTTCATTCCCGATCCCATCCGCGCCGATCTGTTCGACGCGGCCGTCCTCGACCTCGGTCGGGTCAATGGCACGCTCTATGGCCTGCCCATTGCCGTTTCCATCCAGGGCATGGGCTACAACCAGTCCGCGCTCGAGCGCCTCGGCATGGATGCGCCGAGTGAGGGCTGGAACTATGAGGATTTCGCGCTCTACTGTGCAGAGGTGCACAAGGCAGACAGCAACATCTATGGCAGTCACGATGGCGGCGCCCGTCTGAGCGACTTCGTCATGACCCTGGTTGCCGAGGGTCGCAACATGTACGAGGGCAACGAACTCGCCGTCAGCGTCGACGAAGTGGCGGCCTGGCTCGAGTACTGGAACAAGATGCGCGCATCGGGCGGTGCGGTGCCGCCCGATCTGCAGGCCCAGTTTACCGGCACCGAATGGCCCAACAGCCCGCTGGTTCGAGGCCGCGCGATCTTTGCCAACATGGCCTCGCAGGACCTGGCGGGGGGCTATCAGGCCCTCACCAGCGACACTTTGGGCATGATGTCGCCGCCGGCACCGGTCGGCGCCGACAATCCGGGCTACTTCCCCCGGCCAACCAGCTCGCTGACCTTGAACGCGCGCAGCAATTTCAAGCAGGAGGCGGCTCACCTGATGGACTGGTTTGTCAGCGATCCGGAATCCGCGAGCATTCTGGGCCTGATAAGCGGTCCGCCTGCATCGCGCCCTGCCCTGGCAGCCGTTCTCGCGCTCAAGGATATCAGCGCGGTCGATCAGAAAGTGCTGCGCCACAGCCAGGCCGCGCTGGCCCAGGCCAAGCCCGCGCCGGCGGTCCATCGCGGCGAGCGCGCGGTCAGCGACCTCATGCGGCGCGTCAACGAGAATGTCGGCTTCGGCACCTATGGCGTGCAGGCGGCGGCGGAAGAATTCATCAATCAGGGCAACGCGCTGCTGCGCCGCGCCTGAACCGTTCGGATCGGCCTGCGTCAGCGGGCCGGTCCTCCCCATGGTCAACATGACCGTAAACCTACCAGGAGTGTATTATGCCGACAGGCGCCAAGGCTTCCCCCAAACAAGCGACAACCGATGGCCAGGGATGGTGGCGCAGCCCGTTCTCGGTGTTCCAGACCAATCTGCAGGAGGTCGATGCAGTCCTGGATGTGGAAAAGGTGCTCGACATCATCGAGGAGCACGGTGCCGATACCTGGCTGATCAACACCGGCGGCATTGTTTCCTTCTATCCCAGTGACCTGCCGTTCCAGACCCGCAATCCGTTTCTGGCGGATCGGCCGTCAGGCGACCTCATCGGCGATGCGGTGACGGCAGCGCACAAGCGCGGCATCAGGGTGCTGGCGCGGTGCGACTTCTCGAAAATGTCCACCCGGATCGCGCAGGAAAACCCCGACTGGCTGTTCGTTTCGCCCACCGGCCAGCCGCAGGTCTACAACACGCTCTACAGTGCCTGTCCCTCGGCGGACTATTACCAGCACCGCTCGCTCGACATCCTCGACGAGATCATGGACCGCTACCCGGTCGATGGCTTCTTCTTCAACTGGTTCGGGTTTTCCGAAACCGATTACAGCCGCGTCTACCATGGCGTCTGCCACTGCGAGAAATGCCAGGCGAGCTTTGCCCAGTATAGCGGCGGCAAGGAATTGCCCGACGGGCCGGGACATCCGAACTATCCCGAGTGGCTGCGCTTTTCCAACGGCGTCATCCGGAACCTGGCGACCAAGATATCGGACCATATCCTGGCGCAGCGGCCCGATGCGGCGCTGGTCCTCAGCCGCGGCGCCCCGGTTATCTACTATGAGGCCAACAATGCCTTCGGGCGCGAGCTCTGGCACCATTCCACCGGCGAAAATGTCAGCGCCCACAGGACCGGCCTGCCCGAGATCTCGCTGATGGTGAACTCGGTCTCGTTCGTGGACATGCCCTATCGCATGGCGGGCGAGCAGCCCGAGCTCTTTGCGCAGTACCTGCTGCAGGCCATCGCCCGTGGCGGCAATCCGTCCACCTATATCATGGGCGCCCCAGGCCGCATTCCCTACGCCAATCTGCCGCTGGCAGGCGAGATTTCTCGCTTCTTCCGCGACCACAAGGCGATGTACGGCGCGCTGCAGCCGGGCGGCGGCATTGCTCTGGCCCGGCCCGATCGCCTGCGGGCCGCAGATCCGGGCTATGACGACAGCGTCGAGGAATTCCGCGGGCTGTACAGCGCCTTCAAGGAAAAGCACATTCCCTTCGACGTCATCGGCGCCGATCTCATCGCCAAGATGGATGCCGAGGGTCTGCTGGA
>CAXBKI010000581.1:0-2301 GCA_963975955.1 uncultured Devosia sp. | reverse complement strand
CTGGCGCTATCTGGCGCCCGCCCATGCGCCGCCGGACCTTGGTGCCAATGAAAATGCCGATTCGCTGGCGCTGGCCGCGGACCTTGCCAAGCTGGGGCTTATCTAGGCAGGTGCACGGCTCGATGTTAAGGGCCTGTTAACCATGGCAGTCGTTGTTAGCAGTGTGCGATTGGCGCACTGATTTGGGGGCGGCGATGGCGCGAAGCTGTGCGCATGTCATTGTGGTGGGGAACGAGAAGGGGGGCTCTGGCAAGTCCACGACAGCCTTTCATCTTGCCATCTATCTGCTGCATGCCGGCTATCGCGTGGCGAGCATCGACGTAGACAGCCGCCAGCAGACCCTTACCCATTATGTGCGCAATCGCCGGGCCCATGCGCAGGAGCGCGGGCTGGTTCTTCCCAGTCCCCGGCACTTCCATCTTCCCTCGGCCTGGGGCGACTCGGTCCGCGAGAATGACCAGGCCGAATTCGACGTCTTCCGCCGCGCCATCGGCGAGGTCGAGAATCGCGCCGATTTCGTGATCATCGACACGCCTGGCTTTGACACCAACCTCACCCGTCTGGCGCATTCACTGGCCGATACGCTGGTAACCCCGGTCAATGACAGCCTGATCGACCTCAACGTACTGGCGCGAGTGGATCCTGAAACCGGCCAGCCGGTCGAGACCAGCCACTATGCCCGCCTGGTGCAGCGCGCGCGCTCCGAGCGCCTGTCGGTTACCGGCGAAAGCATTGACTGGGTTCTGGTGCGCAACCGGATTTCCATGCTGGGGTCGCGCAATGCCCGCCAGGTGCATAGTACGCTGGAGGCCATTTCGACGCGATTTGGCTGCCGGGTTGCCGATGGCATTGCCGAGCGGGTGATTTTCCGTTCGCTGTTTTCCAGCGGTTTGACGGTATTCGATCCGCTTGGCGATGAGGCCGGGGCCGATGGCTCCAGCGTTTCGCATGTGGCGGCGCGGCAGGAGTATCGCAATCTGGTCGCGGCACTCAATCTGCCGATCGGCCAGTCGGACGCCCGAGCCGATGCGGCGCCGCTGCTGCTATCGGCCTGAGCCGCTATTAAGCGTGTAACTATTATTGATCCTGGCAGCGCTTGCCAGCCAGCCGCGAACACCGGACAATTGCGTCCTCGATGTGGGAGCGCGCGATGGCCGGTCATGGCGTACATGTAATTGTTGTCGGCAATGAAAAAGGCGGATCTGGCAAATCCACGACCGCGTTTCATCTGGCCATCTACCTGCTCTATCAAGGCTACAAGGTCGCCTCGATAGATGTCGACAGCCGGCAGCAGACGCTGACGCATTACGTTCGCAATCGCCGGGCCTGGGCCAAGAACCGGGCCTTGCAACTGCCCCATACCACCCATTTTCATCTCCCGGTGGCGCGGGGGGATTCGCTCAAGGCCAACCACAAGGTCGAGTTCGATCTGTTTCGGCAGGCCGTTGGCGAAGTCGAGCACGATGCCGATTTTCTGGTCATCGACACGCCCGGCTTTGATACCAATCTGACGCGGCTGGCCCATTCGCTGGCCGATACGCTGATCACGCCGGTCAATGACAGCCTGATCGATCTAAACGTCATGGCACAGATCGATCCGGTGACCGGCGAGCCGCGCGAAATGAGCCATTATGCGCGGCTGGCCCAGCGGGCGCGCTCGGAGCGACTGGCCATTGATGGGCGGACGATTGACTGGGTATTGCTGCGCAACCGTATTTCGATGCTCTCGTCGCGCAATATGCGCCAGGTCCAGACGATGCTGGAGCGTATTGCCTTGCGGCTGGGCTGTCGGGTGGCCGACGGCATTGCCGAGCGGGTCATTTTCCGGTCGCTGTTTGCCAGCGGGCTGACGGTGTTCGATCCGCTCGACGAGGAGATGCTGGGCGGCATGCCGTCGTCATCGCATCTGAGCGCACGGCAGGAATATCGCAACCTGGTGGAGGCGCTGCATCTGCCTGCCAGCGAGAAGGCCCAGGCGCGCCAGGCGCTCGCCGCCAGCCTGTCGCCGCAGCAGGAAGCCGAGCAGCGCTTCGTTCACATGATGGACAGCGAAATCTGAGCGGCCAGGCAGGGGTCTCAGCGGGCTCCGAGATCGAGCCGCACGGCCCGGGCGCCGCCGGGAGCGAACACGTCGATATCGACCCTGACCGGTTCCTGCACCATGCGCCGCGTGCGGGCCGATACGGCCAGTACGACGCCCAGCAGGTCCCCGACCCCCCGCTTGCGCGGCAGCATGCGATTGCTGATTCCGGCCAAGGCGCGGTTGCGGACGGCCATATCTTGATTGAGCAGGCTCGAGCG
>CAXBKI010000580.1:0-2303 GCA_963975955.1 uncultured Devosia sp. | reverse complement strand
GGCATCTCCCCGCGCGACCTCATCGCCATCCTGCAGGCCATCAAGGCCACTGGCGCCCTGCAAGCAGAAATACAGGTGCTCTGATGCCGCCAATCACGACAGACCGAGCTGCACCAGGTTCCAGCCTCACCCCGGCCCAGGTCAACCGCGTCCGCCAACAGGCCGAAGAATATGAGGCGGTGTTCCTAAACACGCTCACCAAGCAGATGTTCTCCAGCATCAAGACCGACCAGAACGCCATGGGCGGCGGGTTCGGCGAGGAAACCTGGCGCTCGATGCAGGCCGAAGAGCTTGCCGGCACCATGGCCAAGAACGGCGGACTGGGGCTCGCCGAACAAATACTGCCCGACCTGCTCGCATTGCAGGAAATTGCCAATAACCAGAACAAGACCACGCCGACGATGGGAGTCTATAAGTGACCGCTGCAGCCCGCCTTGCCGCCCTCGACAACTTGCCCGCCACCGAACTGTGCCAGTTGGCCGAGTCAGCTCTCTCCGCCCTTGTAGATGTCATGAACCGGGAAACCACCCTGCTTCGCGCCGGTCACCTCCGCGAGGCCAGTATCCTGACGCCCGACAAGGCGCGGTTGGCGCAGGATTATGTGGGCTTCGCCCGCACGGTTCAGCGCCAGACTGACCGCCTCAAGATCGAAGCGCCGCAGGCGATTGACCGGCTCAAATGGCGGAAAACCTGCGTGTGCTCGCCACGGCCCGCACGGTTACTGAAGACATCCTCACCGACGTGGCCAAGATCGTCGGACAACAGGATAGGGCCAGGGCATATGGCCGAGCAGGAACGATTACAGCAGACAGCGCCAATTCCGCACGCGGCATAGCAATAAATCGGGCTCTTTAACTAAATTCAATTTGAATAAAGTTCACACGGCAATAGTAACGGAAACAAAGAACATCTGAAGTCAAGCTGTCCAATGGCATTTTATTGATGCAAGGACGGCGTCATGATCACACCAGTAGCGCCCATAGCAGCCTCAGCGGCTCCCATCAGTCTTGCGGACGTTCGCCAGCGCCCAGCCGCAGGCGAACGCCCCATGCTGCCCGACAGCACGCCAACCGCCCCCAAAGCACCTTCGTCCAGCAATAACGGGCAATTTCCCAAGAACGACTCGCAAGGCAGTCAAAATCCGATGCCCGACCATGATCGGACATCGACCTTTGCGGCCGCGGTGATCTCAGGCGCCCTTTCCCCAACGCCGCAGACCATGGAGCAGCTCATCATTCGGATCGGTGCCAGTGTCATCCCGGAAGAGTCCCAGGCCCGTCTTAAAGACTTGATAGCCTGACCTGCGTCCGCGCTGGCCGCGGAATGTCGCTAATGACCTGAGCCCACAAACGCGCTTAACGGACGATTACGAAAGCAAACTGAGCCATCCCGCCAAAGCCCCGGTTTTCGGGGCTTTTTCTATTTTCCCTAGATAAATTCTGCATCGGAATTTGCCCAATTTTTCAGCTGCCGCTTAACCTTTCTTTAGAGGCTGCCGGATGAGAGTGAGGACGCCTCAGGAAGAGGCATCGTTGTTTGAGTACTCCTAGAAAAGGACCAGTACACATGGCTGACATCTCTCTCTCAAAGGCCGTTCGCGCCAACCTCAACTCGCTGACATCGACTGCTTCGATGATGGCAGAGACGCAGAACCGCCTCTCGACCGGTAACAAGGTCAACTCCGCTCTCGACAACCCGAGCAACTGGTTCACTGCAAAGGGCCTCAACAACCGCGCCGGCGATCTGAACCAGCTTCTCGACGGCATGGCGAACGGCATTCAGACTCTGAAGGCTGCGGACAATGGCCTGTCGGCCATGACCAAGACCCTCGAATCGATGCAGTCGACCCTGCGTCAGGCTCGCCAGGACAAGTCGTTCAACACTGAATCGCTGACCCTTGATAAGGTCGACGCAAACTCGGAAACCCTCGGCAAGCTGACACTGTCTGGCGGCGCCGTCGAAAATTCGGTTGGCATTGACCTGATCACCAAGACCGGCAAGGGCGATACCGCGGTTACGACAGCCAAATTTGTCGCCCCCACAGCTGCAGCACCGGCCAAACTTGATGGCAACGTCACCAATGACGGCTCTGCTGACGCCGCTTTCACGATCACGTTTGGCGGCAAAACTGCATCGTTCAACTATGTCAAGGATGCCACGACGCCAACCCTGGCTGACATGGAAGCACAGATCACCAGCCAGTTGGCCGACTCCGATCTGGCCGGCAAGGTGACCTTCACCAATACCGGCGGCAAGTTCAGCTTTGCCAGCGTCGACAATGCTGATGGCGACATCGTTGCTGC
>CAXBKI010000579.1:0-2317 GCA_963975955.1 uncultured Devosia sp. | reverse complement strand
GGCCAGCCACTGGCTCGCCGCCGGCAATCCCGACAATCCCGACGATACCGCACATGGCTAGGAGCCTTTCTTGCTGAGTTTTCTGGCCTTTGCCGCCGCGAAAATGGTCTTTGCCCTGCCCGGCTTGCTGACCTGGCGGCTGCGACCGAGCACCAGCGCATCTGCTTGTACATCTTCGGTGATCACACTGCCACTGGCCACCAGCGCGCCGGCGCCGACGGTGACCGGCGCCACCAGCGAGCTGTTGGAGCCAATGAAGGCATTGTCGCCGACAATGGTGCGGTGCTTGTTGTAGCCGTCATAATTGACCGTGATGACGCCGGCGCCGATGTTGACGTCACTGCCGATACTGGCATCGCCGATATAGCTGAGATGGCTGACCTTGGCGCCTTTGCCGATCTCGGCCTGCTTGATCTCGACGAAATTGCCGACCTTGGCGCCCTCGCCCAGATTGGCGCCGGGACGCAGCCGCGCAAACGGCCCCACCGAGCTGTCGGGTCCGATATGGGCCCCCTCGATATGGCTGAAGGCGTGGATGACCACGCCGGTCTCGATCTTGACCCCGGGGCCGAACACCACATTGGGCTCGATGGTGACGTCCTGGGCGATCTCGGTATCGTAGGAGAACCAGACGCTTTTGGGATCGTGCAGGGTCACGCCGGCGGCCATGAAATCGGCACGGCGGAGGTCCTGGAACGTTGCCTCAGCCTGCGCCAGCTTGCTGCGGTCATCGACGCCCACCACTTCGGCTGGGTCGGCCTCGACGAATTCCACACGGCGCCCGTCGGCGTTGGCCAGTTCAACGGCATCGGTCAGATAATATTCGCCCTTGGCATTGGCATTGCCGATCCGGTCTATCACCGCACGCAGCGTGTCGGCCCTGAAGCCCATGATCCCTGAGTTGCACAGATCGATCAGCCGCTCGGCCTCACTGGCATCCTTGTGCTCGCGGATCGCCACGAGACGGCCGTTTTCGGTCAGCAGCCGGCCCAGGTTCGTCGGGTCCGCGGGACGATAAGCCACCACCACCAGGTCGGCGCCATCGTCGAGGCGCCGGCCGATCTCGGCCAGGGTCTTCGGCGATACCAGCGGATTGTCGGCATAGAGCACGATGACATTGCCCTTGGCCGTGGCATAGGCCGCCTGTGCCTGACGCACGGCGTGGCCGGTGCCCAGGCGCTCGTTCTGCACTGAAACCATGGCTTGCGGCGCCGCGGCAAGGGCCGAGGCCCGCACCTGCTCGCTCGAGGCACCAACGACCAGGGCGATGGTCGAGGAGCCAGCGGACTGCGCGGTCCGCAGCACATGGCCGATCATCGGCAGGCCACCGACGCGGTGCAGCACCTTGGGCACGGCCGAACGCATCCTTGTGCCTTCGCCGGCAGCCAAAATGATCGACAAGAGTTCCGTCATCGTGTTTCACCGTTCCGTGCACTTTAATCGTGCGCATTTTCACAGATTTATGGCAGGCAAGAGTTGGCGAACCCCTAATCGGGGCCGCATGGTCAATTTATTGCGCAATACCTGATTCGATTGCGCCATCGGGGTTTTTGATATTGGCCAAGGCATCGGAACAGTTCCGGCAGTCGGACGTAACCACCTGGGGCATCGTCGCGCTGGTGCTCGGCGCAATCGCGGTGCTGGGGGCCAATATATCGGCTGTCATTCCTTCATCCATTCTGGGTGGGCTGCACAAGACCCGTATTGAGGGCGCATCGGTGGACCAGCTGCGTCTGCAGGTTGCCGCGCTGCGGGAGCAGACCTTGCAGCTCAAACGCGACAATGTTGAGTTGACTACCCGCTTTGCGCTCAGCGAACAAAGGGGCAATGCGGTGCAGCAGCGCGTCGGCGCGCTTGAAGTCAGCCTGCCCCGCCTGCTCGAGGCCATGCCGAGCACGGCGCAGATCGACCGCTCCTCGCTCACTGCGTCAGTCGGCGAGGCTCTGGTCTATGATGCCGATGGCGGATCCGTCATGATCCGGCAGCAACCCATGGCCGCCGCAGCGCCGGAATCGGCCGAGCAGCCACTGCCCGACCCGCTGCAGACTGCGGCCATTGCCCCGCCCAATGCCACTACCTTCGGCGTTGCGCTGGGGGTGCCCGTCGCGGCCGAAGAGGCGCCGGGCGCCTGGAATGATCTGTCCATGAAGCTCGGACCCTTGCTGTTTGGTCTCACGCCAGTACTGGCCGACGAGGCCGACAGCACCAACAAACGCATCGTCGTGGGCCCCATCACGCAGTTGTCGGAAGCCACTGCCTTGTGCGCCCGGCTGGAGCGGGTTTCGATTTCATGTCTGCCCATGCCGTTTACCGGAAC
>CAXBKI010000578.1:0-2320 GCA_963975955.1 uncultured Devosia sp. | reverse complement strand
TGGCGATGCCCGCCGATCCCGGCCCGCTGCTGTTCACCTATGAGAGCCTTTATGGCCGCGCCGGCGAGCGCTATCACGAACTGGGTTTCGTCTATGCAATCGAGCTGCCTCCGCAGGTTCGACCCGGTGGGCCGCAGCCCTTCCTCGTGCGGGAAGACGAGGGGCATCTGTTGCAGTTTTCATGGCTGCCGCTGGACGGGCCGGCCCTGGGCGCGGCACAGTTGAAGCCGTCCTGGCTGCCCGAGCGGCTCCGCAACCTGTCGGGTCGACCAGAGCATGTGGTGTTTGTCGAAGAGCCGGCGGATATGGTCCTGCCATGAGCGCACATCAGTTCCCGATCCGCATCTATTATGAAGACACCGACTTCTCCGGCAATGTCTACCATGCGGCATATCTGAAATTCTTCGAACGGGGTCGCACGGAGTTCCTGCGCGACGCCGGTATCCATCACAGCGAACTGGCCGGGCAGGGCCTGGCCTTTGCCGTGCGCTCGATGGAAATCCACTTTGACGGGGCGGCCCATATCGACGATCTGCTGACGGTGAGCACCGAAGTGGCCAAGGTTTCCGGCGCCCGGCTGGTGCTGAACCAGACCATAATGCGCGGCGAGCAGGTGCTGACGCGGGCTCAGGTGGTGGTCGCGGCCAGCAAGACCAGCGGCGGGCCGGCGCGGATGCCCAAGGCTATCCTGGGACTGTTCGCGCCGGCCCGGTGATGGGTGGCTATTCGGGTTCGTCGAGCTTGATGGCCTTGAGCTTGTCGATGCCCAGCACCTGCAGCGCCAGCTTCTCGTAGAAGGGCTCGGACGTGCCCGAGCGGATCTTGTGCAGGAAGTACTTCTCGAAGCCGACCTTGGCCGCATGGACCCATTTGCCCGAGGCGGCCCAATTGACATTGCGCGGTGGAATCTGGGGCTGGGCGACAAAGGCCACGCCGCCATCGCCAAAATCGGCCAGACAGATGGCGTTCCAGGTGGCCTCGGCCTGAGGGGCCCGGCCCGCCACCAGATTGGCGATGTTGTGGGCCGTGGCGGTGACCATGGATTCAATCATGAAGCCGGTCTTGGGCACGCCGACCGGGACCGGCGTCTTGCCGACCGGGGGAATGGCCACACAGACGCCGATCGAGAAGATATCGGGGAAGGTGGGGTTGCGCTGGTATTTGTCGGCCAGGATGAAGCCGCGTGGATTGGTCAGCCCCTCGATGCCCCGGACAGCGGCAACACCGCGGAAGGCGGGCAGCATCATCGCGTAGGAAAAGGGGATCTCGTGCTGGCGGACGGCGGCGCCGTCATCGCCGATCTCGGCAGCATAGACCTTTCCGTCGGCGAATTTCTCTACCTTGGCATTGCAGACCCATTTGATGTGGTGCTGGCGCATCTCGCCTTCGAGCAGGCCCTTGGTGTCGCCGACGCCATCAAGACCGAGATGGCCGATATAGGGTTCGGAGGTCACAAAGGTCATCGGGACGCGGTCGCGGATCTTGGCGTCGCGCAGCGCCTTGTCCAGGATGAAGGCGAATTCATAGGCCGGACCAAAGCACGAGGCGCCCTGGACGGCGCCGATCACCACCGGACCGGGATTGGCGAGCAGGCGATCAAAGGCCGACTTGGCCGAAACCGCATGGTCGACGAAGCAGACCGACTGCGTCTGCTGCTCGGGGCCAAAGCCCTCGATCTCGTCGAAAGCCAGTTCGGGGCCGGTGGCGATCACCAGATAGTCATAGTCCAGCGTGCTGTCGTCGAGCAGTTCGAGCCGTTTGGCAGCCGGATCGAGCCGTTTGGCGCCCTGGGGGTAAAAGCCGATGTCGCGCTTGGCAAAGACGGGCTCGAGATCGATCTCGACGTCGGCACGATCTCGCCAGCCCACGGCGACCCAGGGGTTGGAGGGCACAAAGGAATAGCGCGCGCCCTTGTTGACGACCGAGACCTTGTGTTCGGCACCCAGCCGATCGCGCAGTTCATAGGCCATGATGGTGCCGCCCAGCCCGGCACCCAGAACAACAATATGTGACAAGTCAGTCCTCCTCGTTGACGTCAGGTCGGGCGGGCGTCGCATTGCTCGTGTCCGCACCCGATCATGACAGTTGCCGGCCCGCGCTTGTTTGATCTTGCGCAAGCGACGGCAGAACTATCACCTATAGTTATATATTAGAATATTCGAATGTCACGAATCAAGTGCTGATAATGCGCGTGGCCGGGCGGGCGCGCAGAATCGGTTTATTAACCATTCCTTGACCATAATTGCGGCAAAGCGAGCATGTGTCCGGCCTCTCGTCCGCAAAGGTCTGGTTTTCCGGGCATTTCTCTTAATTTTGACAG
>CAXBKI010000577.1:0-2332 GCA_963975955.1 uncultured Devosia sp. | reverse complement strand
CCCGACAGCAGTGCGGCGCTCAGCAAATTGCCCAGCGCCACCTCAACAGCGGCGGCGCAATCGGTCATGTCGGCAGCAAAATCATACATGAGCTGTTGCTAGCCGGTTTGATGGCGGGGCGGCAAGCCATCTGCGCGCAGATGATGCAGGACGTGCCTGCAGCGCGGCGCGGTTGCGGCAAGGGGGGCGGGCAATTGCGGCTTTCGCCTTCTTGCCGGGATGGGTATGGGAAGACATGGCACGACGCAAACTCAAAGGCTCCCGGGCGCTGATGCGCAATCTGGCGATTGCGCTGGCGGTTGTGGTCGCCATTCCGGCGGTGATGACCCCGCTCTATCTGGTGATCAATCCGGTGTCGGTCCCAATGGTCTCGCGCCTGCTCACCGGGCGGCCGATGGAGCGGCAGTGGCGCGACATGGAGGATATCTCGGATCGCCTGAAAGCGGCAGTGATCCTGTCGGAAGATGGGCAGTTCTGCCGCCACTGGGGGGTCGATTTCGGCGCCCTGCGCGCCGAAGTCGAACGCTTCATGGCCGGAGAAGATGCGCGTGGCGCCTCCACCATCACCATGCAGGTGGCGCGCAATCTGTTCCTGTGGAGCGGGCAAAGCGTGGTACGCAAGGCTCTCGAAGTGCCGCTGGCGCTCTATATCGATCTGGTCTTGCCCAAGCGGCGGATCATGGAGATCTATCTCAATATTGCCGAATGGGGCCCCGAGGGGCAGTTCGGCGTGGCAGCGGGGGCCGAGCGGGCATTCGGCGTCGAACCGCAAAATCTGGACTGGCGCACGGCAACGCTGCTGGTGACCGCACTGCCCAACCCCCTGTTGCGCCAGCCGGGGCGCCCGTCGGCGGGCATGGTGCGCATTGCCGGGATTATCGAGCGCCGTGTGCGCGAGTTTGGCGAGCGGGCCAGCTGTGCTGGCGAGGGCGGTCGATTGTCGCTATAGGGGTGGTGCCACGGATTTGTCTTCAAGACTCGCCAACAACCCTCTAGCCAAGGGGGCATTGTTCCTCTATAGAGCCCAGCAACCCCATCAGAGATAAGTCTCTGGGCCGCTCTGGCGGCGCAACGATATTGAATTCGGAGTACCGATCATGGCAGTGCCAAAACGCAAGACCTCGCCGATGAAGCGCGGCTTCCGCCGTTCGCACGACGCTCTGTCCGCCCCCACCTATGTCGAAGACAAGGATTCGGGCGAGCTGCGTCGTCCGCATCACGTCGACCTCAAGACCGGCATGTATCGCGGTCGTCAAGTTTTTGAAGTCAAGAAGTAGTTCTTGAGTCTGGCAGCGCCATGCGCTCCCTTCTGATATGCAAGCGGCCGACCCTCTAAGGGGGTCGGCCGTTTTTCTTTGCCATGCCGCATTTCGGAGCGGCCCACTTTCCCGGAGACTGCCATGACGACGCGCGTTGAATCGGACACCATGGGCACCATCAATGTGCCCGCCGACAAATACTACGGCGCCCAAACTGCCCGCAGTCTGGCCAATTTCGACATTGGCGGCGAAAAGATGCCCCGCGAGATCATCACGGCCTTCGGTATTCTCAAAAAGGCCGCCGCGCTCGCCAACTTCAAGCTCGGCCTGCTCGATGCCGCCACGCGCGACCTGATCGTGGCAGCGGCGGACGAAGTCATCGCCGGCAAGCTGGAATCCCATTTCCCGCTTGTGGTGTGGCAGACCGGGTCGGGCACGCAGTCCAACATGAACGTCAACGAAGTCATTTCCAACCGCGGTATCGAGATGGCCGGCGGCACCATGGGCTCCAAAAAGCCCGTGCACCCCAATGACCATGTCAATATGAGCCAGTCCTCCAACGACACCTATCCCACCGCCATGCACATCGCAGCGGTCGAGGCGATCGAGGGCTATCTGTTTGACCGCGTGGCGCTGCTGCGCGACACGCTGGCAGGCAAGGCCGAAACCTTCATGGATGTGGTCAAGATCGGGCGCACCCATCTCCAGGATGCGACGCCTTTGACCCTGGGCCAGGAAATCTCGGGCTGGGTTGCCCAGATCGATTATGCGCTGGACAATATCAAGGCGACGCTGCCCCAGCTCAAGGAACTGGCGCTCGGCGGCACGGCGGTGGGCACCGGGCTCAATGCCCATCCCGACTATGCCGTTGCCGTGGCCAAGGAGATTGCCACGCTCACCGGCCGCGAATTCGTCACCGGTCCCAACAAGTTTGCCCTCCTGGCCGGTCACGATGCCTTTGTGGGCTCCTCGGGCGCCCTCAAGCAGTTGGCCGTGGCCTTCATGAAGATTGCCAATGACGTGCGCTGGCTGGCTTCCGGCCCGCGCTCGGGCCTGGGCGAAATCACCATTCC
>CAXBKI010000576.1:0-2336 GCA_963975955.1 uncultured Devosia sp. | reverse complement strand
TGCGGGTGGCGATGGAAATCACCTCGACCAGGCCCTGCCGCCGTGCGGCCAGGGCAATCGAGGAACCGATCAGGCCGATGCCGATCAGGGCGAGCTTGCGAAAATGAACACTCATGCGGTTTGGACCAATGCCTTGAGGATGCCGACGACGCCGCGCATCGCCTGTTCGGAGCCGATGGAAATGCGCAACCCGTTGTCGATGCCATAGGAGCCGCCGATCTCGCGCACGATCAGCCCACGCTGCATCAGGGCATCAAAGGCCATGCGGGCATGCTCGGCGTCGGGAAACAGCAGCATGACGAAATTGCCCTGGCTGGGCACGACATGAATGTGGTTGGAATCGAGTTCCTCGGTGATCCACGCCCGCCACTGCGCATTGTGCGCCTTGAGGCGGGCGGTGAATTCGGTGTCGCGCGTCGCCGCAGCCGCCGCCAGCTGACCGGGCAGGTTGACGTTGAACGGTCCGCGCACGCGGTTGATCACGTCGACCAGTTCGGGCGGGCCGACCATCCAGCCGATACGCGCCGCGGCCAGGCCCATTTTGGAGAAGGTGCGCACCATCACCACATTGCTGGCCTCGGCCACCAGCGCCTGTCCGACCGCAAAATCATCGGCAGTGACATATTCGGCATAGGCATTGTCGATGACCAGCAGGATATCGGGCCGCAGGCCTGCATGCAGCCGCCGCACCTCGGCATCGCTGAGATAGGTGCCGGTGGGATTATTGGGATTGGCCAGCCAGACTATTCTGGTCCTCGGCGTGACCGCCGCCAGCAGCAGATCGACATCGGCAGTGTAGTCGGTCTCCTCGACCATCACGATGCTGGCGCCCGTTGCCCTGGTGATGATCGGATAGACCGAGAAGCCATACCGGTTCATCACCGCCTCGTCGCCCGCGCCCAGATAGCACTGGCCGATCAGGTGCAGCAGATCGTCCGAACCATTGCCGCAGACGATGGTGTCTGCATCCACGCCATGCACCTCGGCCAGCGCCGTGCGCAGCAGCCGTGAGGTACCCTCGGGATAGATTTCCAGCTGCTCGGCTGCCGCGCGAAAGGCCGCGACGGCCATGGGGCTGGCGCCCAGCGGCGACTCATTGGCCGAAAGCTTGACCGCATTGCTGCCGGTCGCGCCGGCCTTGCCGGGTACATAGGCCGCGATATCGAGAATACCGGGCTGGGGGATGGGGCGAAGATCGTCTGCCATGGCGCCAATTCTGGGTGGAAAAACCGCGCGGACCATAGTCAAAGCCAAAGCCCTTGGCAAAGCGCTTCTCGCAAAACCGACACCTGGCCGGCACCCCCACGGCGCCTCGTTCCCCCTGTCCCGGAACAGGACGGTCAATCGACTTTTTCATGAACGGCGCCCGGCCGGGCCCAACCGGCGCGCGGATGCAATCAACAATGGCAAAGAAAAATGCCGGCCAGCCGGGTTAACCTTTCCGTCAGCTTTGGCCCCAACGGATGAAAATTCATGGTTTGTTAGCGAAGCTGAACCGATTTGACAGCTGCCGGAACACAATGGCGGCCTTATCAACCCACTTGTGCCTGCCAGCCCTGATAACCCACAAGACCTAGCCGTGAACGAACCGGGATTCTGTCGCACACGCCGATTCGGTTCTGTTTCGTTCTCCTCCTGTTCCAACGCTTAAGGCCATGACAGAAAGGTCGCACTGGCTGTCCTTTCTTGGGACAAGCCTGCCTGCCACTCGCAACTGTCGCAACGACGACCTACATTGACCTCACATGACCTCCGCGCCCAGCCAATCCGTCAAGGCGATCCTTGGCCCCACCAATACCGGCAAGACCTATTTTGCCATTGAGCGCATGCTGGCCCATCCCACCGGGATGATTGGCCTGCCTCTGCGCTTGCTGGCCCGCGAGGTCTATTCGCGTTGCGTCGAACGGGTCGGCGAACAGGCGGTCGCGCTGATCACCGGTGAGGAACGCATTGTGCCGGCCAAGCCGCGCTACTGGGTCTGCACGGTGGAGGCAATGCCCACCGATATCCGCGTCGACTGCCTGGCGATCGACGAGATCCAGACCGCCACCGATTTCGACCGCGGCCACGTCTTCACCGATCGCATCCTGCATGCCCGAGGCATGCACGAAACCCTGCTGCTGGGCGCCGCCACCATGGCCCCGGTAATCCGCAAGCTGCTGCCGCATGCCGAGATCATCGACCGGCCCCGCTTCAGCCAGCTGGTCTATGCCGGTTCCAAGAAGATTTCGCGCCAGCCCGAGCGCTCGGCCATCGTCGCCTTCTCGGCGCGCCAGGTCTACGCCATTGCCGAACTGATTCGGCGTGAGCGCGGCGGCGCAGCCGTGGTGATGGGG
>CAXBKI010000575.1:0-2353 GCA_963975955.1 uncultured Devosia sp. | reverse complement strand
AGCGTTCCGGTGCCCTGGATTTCTCCACCGTCAGTGGCGACCAGATCACCGGCAAAGCCCAGTGACTCATCGCCGGCGCTCAGGGTAATCCGGCTGGCAAGACTGTTGCCGGGCACGCCTTCCAGCCTGAGGCTGACCAGCATGGCCTCCTGCTCGAACAGCGGATCGTCACCCAGGCCGAGCTGCTGGGTAAGCCCAGCGGAATCATCGGACTCCAGGCTGGCCGTCAAGCGCAGCGCCGCCGTCTTCAGGGCGGCGAGGCCACCATCGAGTTCAGCACGCAGATCAAGCCTGGCAGCCCCCAGCGCCCCGCCGGCAGTGAGAACCTGCGCGCCCTCGCCATCGCCAGGCCCCAAGTCCACCAGCGCCTCAAGCGGCGCCAGCCGGCCCAGAAACGAGCGCCAGTCCGGTGGTGTTCCCAGCAGATCATAAAGCCCGGCCAGAGCCGGCGCGCTGGCGGACGCAACCCGCACGCGACCAGACCCTGTGAGCATTGGCGCTGTCGCGCTGCCGCTGGCCTTGAGCGCCGCGTCAAAGCCGATACCACCCCATTCGCCGGCCGACAGCCGCGTGAAGCTTATGGCATCGGGGCCCCATTGCCCTTCGGCAACCAGGGTGGAGCCATCATAACCGAACACCCGGGCGGTCTCGCCCGTCAGCGAGAAACTCCCCTCGGGGAAGCTGATGCCGAAGCGCGGATCGCCCACTATGTCGGGCAGCAAAGCCCCCACAACGGCGCTGCCCTGGGCCCCCAGATCGGCAAAATGCCCGACCACGTCCAGCCGCTTTTCTTCGCCAAACCCCACCCGCATGTCGACCGCGTGAGCGACCTGGTTGAGCGTCAGCTGCGCCTCGCTCAGCCGCAGGGCGTCCCCGGTCAGCATGACGTCGCCACGCAGCGACCCGGCCTGGTTGAACAGGGTATTGCCGTCTTCCGGCTTGCGCCAGAGATGAACCAGCCCATCAAGTCGCTCGCTGCTCACGCTGAACTGGCCGCGAAAATCGGGGTGACCGCCCTCCTCGATCAATTGCCCGTTGGCGCGTACCGTCGTGTCGCCCGGCAACTGGCCGATGAACTGTTCGACAGTCCAGCTGGTACCATCGGTACTGGCGTCCATCCGCACATTGCGCAGCGCGAAGCCGCGCAGGCCGACTTCGGCCAGATCGATGCCGATGCGCCCCGGCAAAGGCGGCATCAGGGGCGCCGGCAGTTCCGCCAGCAGGCGGACCGCCTCGAGCGGCCTGGTGCTGGCATCTTCCTTGGCGTCGCGCGGGGGCAATGAGAAGACCCCGCCCGATACAACGGCATCAAAACTGCGCCGGGCGCCCAGCTGAATGCTGGCCGCCCCTGTCAGGCGCGTGCCGGCCCGGTTCTGGTCGGGCTGCAGGGTGTAGCCCGTCAGCACGATGCGGTCGGCGGAAGCAACGAGCTTGCTCTCCAGGATCAGATCGCCGCGGATTTCGTCAGCGCTCTCGGCCAGGGGTGGCCGCTGCCGATAGGTCATCGTGCCATCGAATTTGGGCGCAATGCCGGGGCGCAGCTGTCCTTCGAGGTTGACCGAGAACGCACCGCTATCGGGCTGCACAAAGCTCGAAACCCGGGTCTCCCCCGCCGCGTCCACCTGCGACGCGTTCAGCCGCAGGCCATAGCGGTCGCCCTGGAACGTGCCGCCGCCCTGGAACTGGAACGGCCCCGCAAAGCCGGACAGCCGCAGATCGCCGTCGATCTTGCTGGCCACGAAGGTCTGCTGCACCCGTCGATCCATCAGCCGGATCGTGCCATCGATGATGCTGGCCTGTTGCAGGGCCACCCCGCCCCCTTCGGCGGCCAGGTTGACCCCGCTGCCAAACAGCCCGCTTTCATCGATGCTGAAATCGATCACCGGCCCGCGCAGCACCAGTTCGGTGACGTCGTAATTGTCGCGCAGGAAATCCATCAGGGAGAATTCGGCGTCAACGCTGTCCACCGTGGCCGCCGGCTCCTCGGCCGACCCGACCAGCACATCGGTGAACCGCAGCCGCGGCTGGGGCAGCAGCGCAAATGTGATGTCGCCGCGAATGGTGACCGGCGTTCCCAGAGCGCTGCTCGCCAGCGCTTCCATGCGGGTGCGATAGTCGCCCCACTGGATGAGATAGGGTGCGATAAAGGCGCCACCGAGGACGATGATCGCCAATAGGCCAACAACGATGTAGATGCGGTTCAGCACAGTGCGTGGGTCATCCGGATTGGTGTGCCAGAGTGTAGGCAAGAGTCACGTCTGCGCAACCCCGCCATTGTCTTGAATACACGTCAGGATTCTCGACGCTGGCCCGCTGCGGCGCTTGTGCCGCACACCAGCCGGAAAACGGCAGG
>CAXBKI010000574.1:0-2353 GCA_963975955.1 uncultured Devosia sp. | reverse complement strand
GGGCCACGATATTGGTGATCTTGATCAGCGGGTTCCCCGCCGGGCCCGCCGTGTCCTTGTAGGGGTCGCCGACGGTGTCGCCGGTGACGCTGGCCTTGTGCGCGTCGCTGCCCTTGAGGTGCTTGACGCCGTGGCTGTCGGTGAAGCCGTCCTCAAAGCTCTTTTTGGCATTGTCCCAGGCGCCGCCGCCGGCGGTCATGGAAATGGCGACGAACAGCCCGGTGACGATGACGCCCATCAGCATGGCACCCAGGGCCGAAGAAGACGACAATGGGCGAGAGCACCGGCAGCAGGCTGGGGACGATCATCTCGCGGATCGCCGCCCGGGTTAGCATGTCGACGGCCCGGCCATAGTCCGGCTTTTCCGTGCCTGCCATGATGCCCGGCCGTTCCTTGAACTGGCGACGGACTTCCACCACCACTGACTGCGCGGCGCGGCCCACCGCCGTCATGCTCATGCCCGAGAACAGGAACGGCAGCAGCCCGCCGAACAGCAGGCCCACCACCACATAGGGATCGGCCAGCGAGAAGGTCAGCGTGCCCATGCCCTGGAAGATCGCCGGGGCGTCGGGCAAATTGGCGAAGTAGATCAGATCCTGCGTATAGGCGGCAAACAGCACCAGCGCGCCGAGGCCGGCCGAGCCGATGGCATAGCCCTTGTGACTGCCTTGGTGGTATTGCCCACCGCGTCGAGCGCATCGGTATTGTGGCGCACCGAATCGTCGAGCCCGGCCATTTCGGCGATACCGCCGGCATTGTCGGTGACCGGCCCGAAGGCATCGAGCGCCACCACCATGCCGGCCAGCGCCAGCATGGTCGCCACCGCAAAGGCGATGCCGAACAGGCCCGCCAGATTATAGGTGACGATGATGCCCGCAATGATCACCAGCGCCGGCAGGGCCGTCGATTCCAGCGACACGGCCAGCCCCTGGATGACATTGGTGCCGTGCCCGGTGACCGAGGCCTCGGCGATGGAATTGACCGGCCGCCGATTGGTGCCGGTATAGTATTCGGTGATGACGATGATCAGCCCGGTGATCACCAGGCCCGCCACGCCGCACCAGAACAGGCTCATCGGGGTGAAGGTCTTGTCATTGGCGGCGATGGCGACGTTGAGATCGCCGAACACCATCCACAGCACCGGGATCAGCGCGACCAGCGAGAACACGCCGGTGGCGATGATGCCCTTGTAGAGCGCGCCCATGATATTGTTGGAGGCGCCCAGCTTGACGAAATAGGTGCCGATGATCGAGGTCACCACGCAGGCGCCACCGATGGCCAGCGGCAGCACCATGCCCATCAGCTTGAAGGCATCGGGCAGGATGATGGCGGCCAGCACCATGGTGGCCACGATGGTCACCACATAGGTCTCGAACAGGTCGGCCGCCATGCCGGCGCAATCGCCGACATTGTCGCCCACATTGTCGGCAATGGTGGCCGGGTTGCGCGGATCATCCTCGGGAATGCCCGCCTCGACCTTGCCCACCATGTCGCCGCCCACATCGGCGCCCTTGGTGAAGATGCCGCCGCCCAGCCGGGCAAAGATGGAAATCAGCGAGGCGCCAAAGCTGAGCGCCACCAGCGCATCGATGACCACCCGGTCATTGAAGGCAAAGCCGAGGAACTGGGTGAGCACGATGAAATAGAGCGTCACCCCGAGCAGGCCCAGCCCCGCCACCAGCATGCCGGTGACCGCGCCCGACTTGAACGCCAGGTCGAGCCCCTTGGCCAGCGAGCCGATGGCCGCCTGCGCCACGCGCACATTGGCGCGCACCGACACGTTCATGCCGATGAAGCCGGCCGCGCCGCTCAGCACCGCGCCGAGCAGGAAGCCGATGGCGGCATAGATGCCCAGCAGCAGAAAGGCCGCGATCAGGATCACCACCCCGACAATGGCGATGGTGGTGTATTGCCGCTTGAGATAGGCCGAGGCGCCTTCGCGCACGGCCGCCGAGATTTCCTGCATGCGGGCCGAGCCGGCATCGGCGGCCAGCAATTGCCTGGTGGTGATGACGCCATAAACGATGGACAGAGCGCCGCATACGACGATCAGCCAGAGTGCCAAAGTCATAGAAAAGTCCCTCTCGATTTCCTCCAGGGACCCCATCGCTGAGCGGACAAAGGTCCTCCAACCTCTCTCCGGCAGCCCTCCAAAGGCGCCCCTCCGATTATCGAGATTAGCCGGATCGTTCGGTTAAGCAATGGTCATTGCGCTATTTTGTCGCGGGGCTTTCAACAGTGACGCCTGGTGCTTTGTGCCGCACATCGCGGCTGGGGCGTCACCCCCACCTGCCTCCCCCATCAAGGGGGAGGTTTCTCGCCACTCCTGGGGCAAGATCCAGTCACACCCGCC
>CAXBKI010000573.1:0-2370 GCA_963975955.1 uncultured Devosia sp. | reverse complement strand
GGCCTTTGTCCCGTTCGACAAGGAAATCTCGGTTGTCGTGGCCCGCAATGCCGGCGGCGAAGTGCGCAGTTTTGACGCCGCCGAAAACGTCCACACCAACCACATCCTGCATACCAGCACGGTGCCCGCCGACATTGCATCCGGCGTTGAGAAACATGCCGCCATGCTGGCCAAGGTCATCGTGGTGGCGCTCGATTATGTCGGTGTGCTCGGCGTCGAGTTCTTTGTCGTGCCCGGTGCGGATCGCCCCAGCCTGATCGTCAACGAAATCGCCCCGCGCGTGCACAATTCCGGCCATTGGACCGAGGCGGTCTGCCTCACCGACCAGTTCGAGCAACACATACGCGCCGTGCTGGGCTGGCCGCTGGGCGATCCGGCGCGCATGGCCGACGTGGTGATGACCAATCTGATCGGCAACGACGTCGCCACCCTGCCCGCGGCCCTCGACGGCAATAGTCAGCCCCATCTCTACGGCAAGGCCGAAGCCCGGCCGGGCCGCAAGATGGGTCACGTCAATACCATCACCCGGCGCCGCTGAACCGCGCTAGCGCGCCAGCCAGTCCCGCATCGCGGCCACGACCGCCTCGGGCGCCTCCATCGTCGACATGTGCCCCGCGCCGGCGAACACGGCCAGTTGCGCGCCGGGGATTGCCGCTGCCATTTCCCGGGCCAGTTCGGGCGGGGTCAGGGCATCAAATTCCCCCACGCCCACCAGCGTCGGCACGCCGATCGCGCCCAGAAACGGTCGTGAGTCGATCCGCCCCATGATCGCCTCCTGGTGCCGCAGATAGACATCGGCTCCGGTCCGCTCCGACATCGCGATAACCTCTGCCGCCACCGGCTGGTCCAGATGCTGGGGCGCCAGCAGGCCCGGTTGCATCGTCCGCGCCACCAGCCCGAACTTACCCTGCGCCGCAGCCGCCATGCCGGCCCGACGGGTCTCGCGCCGGGCTGCGTCGTCGGGGCGCGCCGTGGTGTCGAGCAGCGCCAGCCGCGTCACCCGCTCTGGTGCCTGCCGCATTACCTCGAGCGCCACATAGCCGCCCATCGACAGGCCAGCCAGGGCGAATCGCGCCGGCGCCGCCGCGAGCACCGCGCGGGCCATGCCGGCGATGGTGTCATGCGCACTCAGGTCTGCCACCATCGGGTCGGCTTGGTCACTCAGCCCGGCGATCACATCGCGCCACAGCCGCGCATCGCAGTTCAAACCCGGCAGCAGCATCAGCGCGCTGGTCATATCTCGCCTCCTTGCACAATTTGTCGGCCCGACTGTTTCGCCCGACGGCAAATCGGGCAAGTGGTGCGACACGACTTCCTCGGTTTTTCTCCACGAGTCGGTGGACAAGCCCGGATAGCTGGGCTATAGAGCGGCCCACGGTGATCAGCCCTGCTGGTCGGCGACGGGGTATCTTGCCGCGGCGCCACGATCCAAACCCACATGTCCAAGCTTCGAAAGGGCGGTTGACCTTTGCAAGTAGTCGTTCGCGATAATAATGTTGATCAGGCGCTTCGTGCGCTTAAAAAGAAGCTGCAGCGCGAAGGCGTCTTCCGGGAGATGAAGCTTCGTAACTACTACGAGAAGCCATCTGAGAAGAAGGCTCGCCAGAAGGCCGAGGCTATCCGCCGCGCCCGCAAGCTGGCTCGCAAGCGTCTTCAGCGCGAAGGCGGCCTGCCTGCGCCAGCTGCCCGTCCCGGTCAGCCCGTGCGCCCAAGCGCAGCGACAACGCCGCGCAACTAAGCGCTGGCCGTTATCCGAATTTGCAACGCCGTCCTTCGGGGCGGCGTTTTGCTGTGTCTGGTTTCGGCCTTGGCTCAGGTCTGCGGCGGCTGCACGGATCGTGAGCGGATGGCGATGCGCCGCAGCAGCGCCACGGCAATGGTCAGGCCCGCCATGATGGGCGTGAGTGTGCTCAGCGCCGTGCTGGCCTGGGCAAAGGCCAGACCCGCCAGTGTCGTTCCCACAAAGCCGCCGCCCACCTGGAACATCCCCGTCAGGGCCCCTGCAGCGCCGGCCATGCTGCCAAAGCCGGCCATGGCAGCTGAGGTCGTGCTGGGACCGATAAAGGCCAGCGCCAGCATCCACAGCGCCACGGGCACCATGACTGCGGCAACGGCATCGGGAAACAGCCGCAGACCGACGGCGAAGCCGATGCCCGCCAGCCCGATCAGCACCAGGCCGATCTGCACCATGCGCAGCCCGGTGAGACGGGAGGCGGCGTAGCCTGCCAGGATATTGCCGATGATGAACGCCCCGGTCTGGATCAGCATGACCATGGCGAACCCGAACGTGCTCAGGCCCATCTCGTCGATCAGCACGAAGGGCAGCAAGGCGGCAAAAGCGGCAGGCCGAAAAGGTCTCCGTGCCGCCTG
>CAXBKI010000572.1:0-2372 GCA_963975955.1 uncultured Devosia sp. | reverse complement strand
CTCCCCTGAGGGGAGAGGTGATCGGTGGTTGAACAGGGCCATCATCAGTGCCCCGCCATGTGCTGGCCGATGGGGTTGCGGGCGGGAAGGAATGACGGCGGGGACCAGATGCGATGATCCCAGCGCGGTACCCCTCACCCGGCCTGCGGCCGACCTCTCCCCCAAAGGGAGAGGTGAAGAGGCACTCGCGCCCTTTGCCGGGCGGGGCACGATCCTGGCCCAAGAGTGGAGCGGCACCTCTTCGGTGATCGCGGTGGCAAGCCCTGGTGTGCAGGCCACCATGGTGCGCCAAGAGCGGAACCCCACCTCCCCCTTGATGGGGGAGGCCGGGAGGGGGTGACGCCCCGAGTGCGAAACTGACTGGCTCATTCCGCCGCCTCCTTGCGCTCGGCCGCTTCATGCTCGGCGCGCATGCGGCGGATCATGTCCAGTTCGGCCTGGAAATCGACATAGTGCGGGAGTTTGAGATGCTCGACAAAGCCGGTGGCCTGCACATTGTCGCAATGGGCGATGACGAATTCCTCGTCCTGCGCCGGGGCCACCAGGTCCTCGCCGAATTCGCGCGCCCGCAGCGCCCGGTCGACCAGCGACATGGCCATGGCCTTGCGCTCGGCCTGGCCGAACACCAGGCCATAGCCGCGGGTGAACTGCGGCGGCACCTTGGCCGAGCCCTTGAATTGGTTGACCATCTGGCACTCGGTGACGCGGACGCGGCCCAGGTTCACCGCAAACCCGAGCTCGGGCACGTCGAATTCGACATCGACTTCGCCGATGCGGATTTCGCCGACGAAGGGATGGCTGCGGCCATAGCCGCGCTGGGTGGAATACGCCAGCGCCAGCAAAAAGCCTTCGTCGCCGCGGGCCAGCGCCTGCAGCCGCA
Organism: uncultured Devosia sp.; assembly: GCA_963975955.1. Taxonomy (GTDB): domain Bacteria; phylum Pseudomonadota; class Alphaproteobacteria; order Rhizobiales; family Devosiaceae; genus Devosia. The sequence goes on along the minus strand of CAXBKI010000572.1, from coordinate 1,492 downwards.
GGTCGCGGTTGAGCGGAAAATCGAGCGGCTCGCGGGTCAGGTCGCCGACCTCGGCATCGGCATCGGTATCGCCATCGGGCTCCATCAGTCCCTGGCGGCCCAGCATGTCGGTGACGCGCGGCGCCGGCTCGACCTCGGCCGTGCGGGTGACTGGCTCAGCGACCTCGCCACCGACGATGGCGGGGTCGAGCAGGCGGTGGGTATAGTCAAAGGTCGGCCCCAGCAGCTGGCCGCCGGGCAGGTCCTTGAAGGTCGCCGAGATACGGCGCTCAATGAGCATGGCGCCGGTGTCGATGGGGTTCGAATAGCCAAAGCGCGGCAGCGTGGTGCGATAGGCACGCACCAGAAAGATCGCCTCAATCAGATCGCCCCGGGCCTGCAGCAGCGCCAGCGCCGCCAATTCGGTGTCGTAGAGCGAGCCCTCGCCCATGGTTCGATCAATGGCCAGGCCCAGTTGCTGGACGATCTGGTCGAGCCGCAGGCCCGGCACCGAGCGGTCGCCCCGGCGGCGGTCGGCCAGCAGGGCATGGGCATTGGCGATGGCGGCTTCACCGCCCTTTACGGCTACATACATCTCTAGTGTCCTTCGGCAATGCGCGTCGAGCGCGGCAGGCCCATCACCTGGTCCCCGGCCACCAGCAGCAGGTCGATGCCGCGCGGAAAGAGCGCGCGATTGGCCGCCCATTGCGCGACAAAATCCCCGGGCAAGCCGGCGGGGTTAATATGGCAGTGGTCCTTGATTCCCGGCCCGCGCAGCACCAGCGTCTCGCCGCCGCTCAGCGAGGGCACGGCCAGCACGATGGTGGTCGAGCGATCGGGATATTCCTGGGTGCCCAGGTTGAACCGGTCAAAGGCGGGCAGGTGATCGGCGCCGCTGGCAATCGCGAAACCGGCCCTGCCCGGCTCCCGCACGATCGGCGCCCCGGTATGAAACGACAGAAACTCCAGCACCGCCGTGTCGCCGCGCAGCGTATCGTCCAGCCATACCGGCGTGTCATGGTCGCAAAGCGTCAGCATGATGCTAGCCAATTGGGGCGAAAGGCGATGAGAGATCGAATGGGGTGTGACAAGGTCTTGCGGCGTGCCGGGCTGGGCCAGCGCATCCATGATCGCGCGGAACGCGGTCTGGGATTGCAGGACCGGATCGGCGAAGCCGCCATCGAGAATGCTATCCATCTGTCAGTTGTCCCCGCGAACCATGGTGAAGAAATCGACCCTCGTGGCGGCTGCCTCGTCGCGGCGCCGCTGCTCGGTGCGCTGGGCAAGTGCCTGTAATGGCGCGATGATTTCGGCCTCGACGGCATCGGGCGTATGCTGGAACAGCGCGTCGATCACCGCGATCACCTCGGCCTTGGCCAGGTCGCGCCCCAGGCAATACCCGTGCCCCACCTGCCCGGTTATAATGCGCACGCTGGCCCGGCTGACCGAGGCTTCGCCCAGGTTGAACGGCGCGCCGCCACCACCGGCCCGGCCGCGCACCATGAGCAGCCCG
>CAXBKI010000571.1:0-2374 GCA_963975955.1 uncultured Devosia sp. | reverse complement strand
GCGGACATCGACGAATTCGGCGAAGGCGAGCACAAGGCCTGGCGTTTCGTGTTCCAGCCGATGATGAACAATGCCGCCATCCTGCTAGACGCCAGTGCGCGCACGATCTCGCCAAAGGAAGCTGCAAAGCAGGACTGCACCGGACGCCCATGCCTGGACGTCAATCTTGGCCTTGGCGATGTCATGGCGTGGACAGAGCTGGACGGCACTGTCCCCAGCTGGCCCGACCTTTATCCATCGCTCCGGGCGGAGATGGCGACCCCTGCGCAGACCATCGCCAAGCTCGCCGTGCTGGGCTATTGGGCAAGCGCTGAATCGGGCACCTATCAGTGGAACGGGGTCGAACATCCCGAGGCCGCGCACGACGCCACGCCCTATCGCTTCATCGGCATCGACCGGAACCTTGGGCAGGACGACGGCATCGACACGGTATGGCAGGAGACTCTGGTCAACGACGATTCTCAGTCGGCAGTCGCCTTCCGTTACGTCGACATCGTCGGACAGGTATATTTGATGCAATCCACACGGCCGCGCTGATCCATCACGCTGAAGTCATGCACCTGGCCCGGGCCAGCGACGCAAACCGCCGACGCCGGTATCTAGGACGCAAAGAACGCCGCGACTTCGGCCAACGCGCCGTCAACTGCATCGTCGTCCACGTCCAGATGGGTCACCCAGCGCTGCTGGCCATACCGCCCGGTAACGCCTACTCCGCGCGCGGCCAGGAAATCGCTGAAGCTCTGGCCGATCTCGGCGTCCATATCAACAAAGATGATATTGGTTTCGGGCATGCTGAGCCGGATTTCCGGAAATGCCGCCAGGCCTTCCGCCAGCCGCCGGGCCCGCCGGTGATCCTCTGCCAGCCGCTCGATATTGTGATTGAGTGCATAAAGTCCCGCCGCAGCCAGAATGCCCGACTGCCGCATCCCGCCACCCAGCATCTTGCGGTGCCGACGGGCCGTGTCGATGAGATCCTGCCGACCGATCAGTACCGAGCCAACGGGTGCCCCCAGCCCCTTTGATAGGCAGATCGAGACGCTGTCGAAGGGCGCTGCGAAGGTCTTGATGTCCATCCCCAGAGCCACGCAGGCGTTGAAGGCGCGCGCGCCGTCCAGATGCAGGCCCAGCCCGTGCCGGTCGGCGATAGTGGCGACATCGGCCATGTAGCCCACAGGGAGCACCTTGCCGCCAAAAGTGTTTTCCAGGGCAATAACCCGCGTGCGGGCAAAATGGTGGTCATCCGGCTTGATCGTGCTTTCGATCTCGGCCAGATCCATGGTCCCGTCGGGTCGGTGCGCCACTGGCTGCGGCTGGATCGACCCCAAAACTGCCGCGCCCCCTGCCTCGTTGACATAGAGGTGAGCCTTTTGCCCGGCGATGAACTCGTCGCCTCGGCCACAATGGCTCATGAGAGCCAACAGGTTTGATTGCGTCCCCGAGGGTACGTAGAGCGCAGCATCCTTGCCCAGCATTGCCGCCATCCGCCGTTCAAGCTGAATAACGGTTGGGTCATCCCCAAATACGTCGTCCCCCACCTCGGCCTCAGCCATGGCTTGGCGCATGCCCTTGCCTGGCCGTGTCACTGTGTCGGACCGGAAGTCGTAGCGGATCGCGTTCATGGCAGTTTCCAGTTGAGATCACAGCCGCCGGGCTGGTTCATCGTCGCCGTTCCCATGGCTCAAGCGGCGACATCGCCTCCCGCCCCGGCGGCGTCATTGGCGGCAGTTAACGCAACGGGCGGCCTGCGGGCAACCACCAGGAGGCCATTTATCGGCGCGCCGCGGTCAAGTCGCAGGACCACGCTCTCAAAGCGCAGAATGTCCAGACCCGCCAGAACAACAGCATTGCGTGTGGCGTCGGGACCATGCGCGTAGCGCAGCGAGGGCCGCAAGAACACTGCTTCTGCGCCGTCATGGGCTTCCAGCGAAAACGCAACTATTCCGCCTGGCATCAACGCGGGCACCAAGGCAGTCAGAACCGGCTGCAGCGCGCCGCAATAGATAAACACATCCGCCGCGGTGACCAGATCGGCATCGGCTCGCCGCCCGTCGAGCGCGGCTACCAGTTCGGCCTTGTCGAGGCGATCATAAATGCCCTTGCGGGCGGTCTCCGCGATCATCGCAGCGGAAATGTCGACACCTTCGAGATAGGCCACCTTGCCGCGCAGCTTCTCGCCCATCAGGCCCGTGCCACAGCCGAGATCCAGACCGCGCTCGAATTGCTGGATCCCCAGCCGGGTCATCTCTTCGACGACCAGTGCATCGAGCATTTCAGGCACGCGATAACCGAGCTTGCCGACCAGCGAGCTTTCAAATTTCGGGGCATACTGATCAAACAATGCCTCGACATAGCTCACGGCAGTGCCCTCGCCGGC
>CAXBKI010000570.1:0-2377 GCA_963975955.1 uncultured Devosia sp. | reverse complement strand
AGGGCAAATCGGGTCGGACTACCACCCCTCGCAAGGCGGAGCACATCATGCGGTTGGCGGATATATCCGGCACCAGCGCCACTGTTTTGGGCGTTGATCACGAACAAGCGAAACTACACCCATCCAGCAAGAATCCTGCACCGGAAGAGCCTGCATCTCGCAAGGGGGCAACGTCCCCCACCGCGGTAGCGGTGGCACTGACCGCAGTGCTGGCGGCCACCCTGTTCATGGCCTATGACACCGTGCGGACCATTGGCGACACGCAGCACGAACTGGCCGTCATCGGCAGCGCAATAGCCGCCGACCTTGCCGATCTCGAACCCGAAGCCGCCGCCCGGACCGTTCAGGTCCTGCCCAGCCGCTTCAAGGCGGTAGCGCGGGCCAGCCTGAGCCCGGTGCCCGCTGTGAGCGCTGCGCCCACACTGCTGGGCCAGTTCATCCCGGCAGGACAGCACGGCATGCTGGCGCTCGAAGCGCCCCCGCAAGATATCTGGTCCAACATTCTGCTGCGCGGCGGCATCGCCTTCGCCCTGGCGGGGCTGCTGGCGGCCCTGGCCTGGCACCGACGCGGCAAGGCGCCCGAAGGCGGGCGGCGTCGCAATTACGGCATCCTGGCCGCCGCCATTCCCATGGGCGTTGCATGCTGGACCAAGACCGGCAGGCTGGTGGTCTGCAACGACCAGTATCGGGAACGGCTCAATCTGCGCAGCACGACAGTCAGCTATCATGATGCCGTCAGGCGAATGATCGAGGGCGGCTACATGAAACTGCTCAATGAGGACGAGAACAATCGCGTGCTGGAACTGCACCGCAGCGATGGCTCATGCCTGCTGATCGACGAGCGTCCGCTGGGCGATGGCGGCTTCATGACGCTGGTGAGCGATGTCACCGAACGCAAGAAGACCGATACCATGCTGCATGCGATCCGCGAGGAGCAGCGCCAGCTGGCCCGGCGCTACCATGAGGAAAAGCTCAAGGCCGAGGCGGCCAACCGCGCCAAGACCAATTTCCTGGCCCATCTCAGCCACGACATACGCACCCCGCTCAACCACATCATCGGCTTTGCCGACCTGATGCGGCACCAGACCTATGGCCCGCTGGGAGATGCGCGCTACGCGGACTATGTGCAGTCCATCAAGAGTTCAGGCGAGCACCTGCTGGCCTCATTTGCCACCATTCTGGACCTCGCCGAGCTGGAGAGCGGCCACAAGGCGCTGCGGCATGATCCGGTGCCGGTGGAAGACCTGCTCGACAGTGTCATGGAGCGCTTTACCGGCCCTGCGGCGCGTGCCAGGCTGCGCATGACGGTCACCCAGGCCTGCGACGCCATCATTGAAGGCGACCGGCTGGGGCTGGTGCGCATGATTTCAAACATTGTGGACAATGCGGTCCGCTTCACCCCGCCGGGCGGGGCCGTTACCCTCTCGGCATTTGCCGCCAGCGATGGCGTGGTCATCGAAATCACCGATACCGGCCTGGGGATGAGCGAAGACCGGCTGGCCAGCCTGTCCCAGCCTTTCGCGCTTGATGACGCGACCTTCGCCCGCGAAGGCGTAGGCCCGGGACTTGGCATTTCGATTGCACGCGCCATTGCCGAACTCAGCGGCGGACATCTGGTGATCGACTCGAGCCCAAGCGTCGGAACAACGGTGGCTATTTCCCTGCCACTGCACGCAAACAATCTGGAGGCAGCGGCGTAACTATGAACCGGCAATGGCATGAAGCCCATGTGATGCCCAGCAACGCCACGCTCGAGCAGCGCATCGCCTGGCATGTCGAACACACGCAAAGCTGCGGCTGCAGAGAGATGCCCGAGAGCATCAAGCGGGCGCTTGAGGAGCGCGGCATCCCCCTGCCCCAGCGCAAAAGAGACTAGAGCGTGCGCGCCTTGTCGTACCATTGAGCCGCCGCAGCGGTCACTTCGGCGCGCATGGCGGCAAGATCGAGTTCGAGTCGAGCGAAATCGGGATAGTGGGTGAGCCCGGCCAGCAGTTCCTTGAAGGCGCTGGGCCAGGGTTCATCCTTGAGCGGATGCACCAGCGCCGAACTCATCACCTGGAGCACCGTGGAATAGACGCCATGGATTTCCGCCAGGCGCCTGCCCTGCGGCACGAGGCCAACCTCCTCGAGCCGAACAAGGACCGGCGCGATGCCGGCCTGCGGCCGGGCGATGGTCTTGCCCGCCACCAGCTGGCCTGATTGGGCGATAAATTCGAGATCGACCAGCCCGCCTTCGGCCATCTTGAGGTCGAAGGCGTGCCGGGCCGGACGTTCCTTGCTCATCCTGGCGCGCATGGAGACCACATCGTCGATGGTCTTGATGACCTCGCGCGGCTGCGCCATGATCTCGCCGATGGCATCGTTGATGGCGAAGCCA
>CAXBKI010000569.1:0-2378 GCA_963975955.1 uncultured Devosia sp. | reverse complement strand
TGGGTGGTCAATATTGTTGAGGACGCCACCTTGGTCCATCATTTCGAACATCGCGACGGTGCACTCTACGCCGAGGACGTCAACCTCAACGATCTGGCGGACAAGGTCGGCACGCCGTTTTACGTCTATTCCAGCGCCACGCTGCGGCGCCATGTCCGCGTGGTCAAGGCCGCCTTCGAGGGCATCCCGACCCTGTTGGCCTACGCCATGAAGGCCAATTCCAACCAGGCCGTGCTCAAGCTGATGGCATCCGAAGGCGCTGGCGCAGACGTTGTGTCGCTCGGCGAGCTCGAACGGGCGCTGGCCGCCGGTATCAAGCCCGAGATGATCGTGTTCTCCGGCGTCGCCAAGACCATCACCGAGATGCGGCGCGGCCTGACCGCAGGCATCAAGTGCTTCAACCTCGAGAGCGAGCCTGAACTCGAGCGGCTCTCCATGGTGGCCGCCGAAATGGGCATGACCGCGCGCGTCTCGGTGCGCATCAACCCCGATGTCGACGCGCGCACCCATGCCAAGATCTCCACCGGCAAGGCCGAAAACAAGTTCGGCATTCCCTATGCGCGCGCGCGTGACGTCTATGCCCGCATCGCCAGCCTGCCCAATGTCATGGCTGTCGGCGTCGACATGCATATCGGCAGCCAGATCACCGATCTGGAGCCGTTCGGCAATGCCTTTGGCCTGATGGCGGATCTGGTGACCGAACTGCGTGCCGACGGTCACGACATCGAGCATATCGATGTCGGCGGCGGCCTGGGCATTCCCTACAATGTCGACGAGGCCGCGCCGCCCCTGCCAACCGCCTATGCGGCAGTGGTCCGCGACAAGATCGGCAAGCTCGGCTGCACCCTGGTGATCGAGCCCGGGCGTCTGCTGGTGGGCAATGCCGGCATCATGGTCACCAAGGTGGAATACGTCAAAGAGGGCAGCACCAACTTCATTATCGTGGATGCCGCGATGAACGACCTCATCCGCCCCACCCTCTATGAAGCCCACCATGACGTGGTGCCCGTCAACTTCTCCAACCTGCCCCCGATCACCGCCGACATCGTCGGCCCGGTCTGCGAGACCGGCGACTATCTGGCCAAGTCACGCACGATCGGCGGCGTCGAGGAAGGTGATCTGCTCGCCATCATGAGCGCCGGCGCCTATGGCGCGGTGATGGCCTCGACCTACAATTCACGGCCGCTGATCCCCGAAGTGCTGGTGGACGGCGACCGCTTCCACGTCATCCGCCCGCGCAAGTCGATCGCGCTCGACAGCGTCCCCGACTGGGTCTAGCTGTCGCGGGCCTGCCGAGCCAGGGAAACCACCTCGACCGGCTTGCCGGCCAGCGCATCGTCAATCTTGGCCAGCAGGTCGGCCAGGGTGAACGGCTTGACGATGACATCGTAGATCAGCGCATCAAGCCCATGGGCCCGCTCGCGCTGATCGGCAAAGCCGGTCATCAGCACGATGATGATCTGGGGATATTTTGCGGCCACGTCGAGCGCCAGCGCAATGCCATCCATCACAGGCATCTTGATATCGCTGAGCAGCAGGTCAAACCGCCCGTTCTCGGCATCGGCGGTTTCGGCCGCCAGGCCACCATCTTCTTCGGCGACCACCTCATGACCTTTCATGGTCAGCGCGCTCACCACGAAGGCGCGAACGGAGGGATCGTCTTCGGCAACTAGAATGCGGGCCATCAATGACGCTCCGGAATGGCATTTTCGGGGGCGGCAGCACCGCCATGATCAGACGTTGCGGCAGCATGGGGCTCGGCGGCTGGCGCATGATTCTCCGCCGCGTGATCGTCGGCGGGCACCGCGGCGGCGGCATGGGCAGGCTCTGCGGGAGCGGGCTGGGCATTGCCGATATGGCCGGCCCTGCCCCCCGCGCCATCTGCGAAGCTGAGGCGCAGGCGTGACGCGTCGCCTGGCGGCAGCGTCAGCTGGGTATCAAAGGTCGCTCGCTCGCCGCCCATCAGATCGCTGACATTGGGCTGCACGCTCCACTGGTAAACCCCCTGCCCGCCCGGACCGACCAGGGTCACCGCCACGGCAGGCACCGGAACCGGACTGCGCGACAGCCCCACGATCTGGGCCGAGACGATCAGCACGTCCTTGCCATTGCGCAGGGTCTGCATCGCCGTGAGGCCGGAGAACTCGAGCCCGACAACGTTGACACCCAGGCCGACCGCTTCGTAGACGCCTGCCATGGCAGGAAAACGCTGCACCACCTGCACGCGCCCCAGATAGGCCAGGGCCAGCACCGCCACCAGGGTGACGCCCGCCACGATGCGCAGCGCCAGGCGCAGTTGCGCCATCGGCCCTTCGGCCATGAATTTTTCCTGGCGATGGGAAAATTCCCGGCGTCGCTTCCGGATCACTGAAGGATCG
>CAXBKI010000568.1:0-2382 GCA_963975955.1 uncultured Devosia sp. | reverse complement strand
TGGTGCGATTGGATCGGTCCTCACGCCAGGCAAGAAACCAGCTGCCCTGCCGGGTCACCATGCCGAGAGGGGCAATCAGGCTGCCATGCCTGAGCGCATCGGCGACTGCGGGGCCGGGGCCGATGGCCACGCCCAAGCCGGCTTCAGCAGCCTGCACGCTGAACGACAGCGCATCGTACCAGATGGTTTCGCGCCGCGGCAAAACCACACCGGCATCGCGGGCCCAATTGGTCCACATGTCCGGGGGCCAGCGGATATCGAGACGCGGCAGGGACCAGAGCAGCTCAGGGGTGAGCTCGCGCCCCTGCGCCAATAGCGGACTGATCACCGGCCCGAAGGTCTCCGGCGCCACTGCAGTCACCGTCATGCCGGGAATGTCGAGCAAGGGTCCAACCCCGACATAGACGTCGATGGAGCGATCGGCGGGATTGATCTCGCGCGTCCAGGTGGTTAGCCGGACCGATATGCCCCCCAGCGCCTGCTCAAGACCTTGCAGCCTGGGGACCAACCAGCGGAGCATGAAGGTATCTGGCGCGGTAATCATGATGGTCGACTGGCTCGAGGCGGTCCGCAGATGCTCGGCGCTGCGCGTCATCGAGGCAAACGCCTCGGTTATCGTGGCGGCGAAAGCCCTGGCCTGCGGGGTGAGGCGCATCGACCGATTGCCACGCTCGAACAGGGTGATGCCGAGTTCATCCTCGAGGTTCTTGATGTGCCGGCTGACCGCGCCGCTCGTGACGTGCAGTTCATCGGCTGCCCGGCGCACACTGCCCAGGCGCGCGGCAACCTCGAAAGCGCGAACGGCATTCAACAGGTGCAGCATCATACCCTTGACTAAAACTCAACTGAACGGCGGAATTGTACGCTGTTGCAAAACTGTCGTCCATCCTAAGCTTGCCCTAGGATCTGTTGAGTTACTGGGCGCCCTGGTCGGCAATCTCGTCGGATTGTGCTCCGGTAATGTCGCAGTTTTTTGAACATACTGTGAGCATTGCGCGTGAACACCTCTCCCCACCGGATCATTATCGACTGCGATCCCGGCCATGACGATATGGCTGCCATCCTTTTGGCAGCGTGGCACGACTCGATCGTTATCGAGGCGATTACCACGGTGTGCGGCAATGCCTCGGTCGACAATACGACCAACAATGCGCTGCGGATCGTCGAAGCGTTCGGGCTGGACGTGCCGGTCTATCGTGGCGCCGAATTGCCCCTGCTCAACCGCTATGCGTTTCCGGCGGAATTTCACGGTCCTTCGGGACTGGACAGCGCCGGCATCGAGCTGGCCGCGACCACGCGCAAGGCCGAGGGCAAGCACGCGGTGCAGGCCATCATCGATCTGGTCGATGCCAATCCGGGCGATATCAGCGTTGTGGTCGTCGGTCCGATGACGAACCTGGCATTGGTCTTGGCCATGCGGCCGGATCTGGCGGGCAAGATCAAGCAGATCGTGTTCATGGGCGGCTCGGCAACCGAAGGCAATATTACGGCGGCGGCCGAGTTCAATATCTGGGCCGATGCGCATGCGGCACGGATGGTGTTCCGATCCGGGGTGAAACTGGTGATGTTCGGGCTCAACGTGACGCATCAGACCCTGCTGCGCCGCAGCGATGTGGATGCCGTGCGTGCAGCGCATGCGGGAGACAATGCGGTAGCCGACATCATGGATTTCTACTGCGGCACCTATTATCGCTTCGCGGGCGCCGACAAGCCGGGCGCGCCGCTGCACGACCCATGTGCCATCGCCTATCTGATCGAACCCGACATGTTCGAGGTGCACCAATTGCCCGGCGAGGTGATCGTCAGCGAAGGCGAAACCTATGGCCAGACGCTGATCGACATCCGCCCCCAGGACCCGGCGCATGACAGCCGAAACAAGAATGTCGGCGTGGCCATGAGGGCCGACCCCGAGCGCTTCGCCGCAATGGTTACCCAGGCGCTGATCTGGGGCGCCAATCGCCTTTCCGTCTCGTCGTAATCCTCCAGCTTCACGGGTGCATCATGAAACTTTTCAAGACTGTCCTATCCGCTTCGCTCATGGCCGGCCTGCTTGCCGGCACCGCGCTTGCCCAAGATACCACGCTCAACATGATCGTCATCGAGGGGGGAGACACAACGGCCATGCAGGCGGTTGCCGACGCCTACACCGCTGCCCATCCGGGCGTCACGATCAACCTGCAGCCCTATCCGTTCGCGCAGTTCTTCCAGGTTGCCGAGCTGCGGCTTCGGTCGGGCGATGCAGGGATCGATCTGGTTTACGTGGATGCGCCCCTGGTGGCCAGCTATGCGTCGCGCGGTTTTCTTGCGCCCGTCGCCGCAACGATCGACACATCGACGCTGGTGAGCAGCGCGCTCGAGGCCGGCGCCTATGACGGCACCCAG